>NZ_NUHI01000018.1:0-4628 GCF_002575105.1 Bacillus sp. AFS053548
CTTTGAAAACTAAACAAAACATGAAGTAAACGTCAATTATTAGTTTTTTGAGCAATACAAGATTTAAACTTAACTTTTATGGAGAGTTTGATCCTGGCTCAGGACGAACGCTGGCGGCGTGCCTAATACATGCAAGTCGAGCGGATTAATGGGAGCTTGCTCCCGTTAGTTAGCGGCGGACGGGTGAGTAACACGTGGGCAACCTACCTGTAAGACTGGGATAACTTCGGGAAACCGGAGCTAATACCGGATGACATNNGATGGGCCCGCGGCGCATTAGCTAGTTGGTGAGGTAACGGCTCACCAAGGCGACGATGCGTAGCCGACCTGAGAGGGTGATCGGCCACACTGGGACTGAGACACGGCCCAGACTCCTACGGGAGGCAGCAGTAGGGAATCTTCCGCAATGGACGAAAGTCTGACGGAGCAACGCCGCGTGAGCGATGAAGGCCTTCGGGTCGTAAAGCTCTGTTGTTAGGGAAGAACAAGTGCTAGTTAAATAAGCTGGCACCTTGACGGTACCTAACCAGAAAGCCACGGCTAACTACGTGCCAGCAGCCGCGGTAATACGTAGGTGGCAAGCGTTGTCCGGAATTATTGGGCGTAAAGCGCGCGCAGGCGGTTTCTTAAGTCTGATGTGAAAGCCCCCGGCTCAACCGGGGAGGGTCATTGGAAACTGGGAAACTTGAGTGCAGAAGAGGAAAGTGGAATTCCAAGTGTAGCGGTGAAATGCGTAGAGATTTGGAGGAACACCAGTGGCGAAGGCGACTTTCTGGTCTGTAACTGACGCTGAGGCGCGAAAGCGTGGGGAGCAAACAGGATTAGATACCCTGGTAGTCCACGCTGTAAACGATGAGTGCTAAGTGTTAGAGGGTTTCCGCCCTTTAGTGCTGAAGTTAACGCATTAAGCACTCCGCCTGGGGAGTACGGTCGCAAGACTGAAACTCAAAGGAATTGACGGGGGCCCGCACAAGTGGTGGAGCATGTGGTTTAATTCGAAGCAACGCGAAGAACCTTACCAGGTCTTGACATCCTCTGACAACCCTAGAGATAGGGCTTTCCCTTCGGGGACAGAGTGACAGGTGGTGCATGGTTGTCGTCAGCTCGTGTCGTGAGATGTTGGGTTAAGTCCCGCAACGAGCGCAACCCTTGATCTTAGTTGCCAGCATTTAGTTGGGCACTCTAAGGTGACTGCCGGTGACAAACCGGAGGAAGGTGGGGATGACGTCAAATCATCATGCCCCTTATGACCTGGGCTACACACGTGCTACAATGGATAGTACAAAGGGTTGCAAGACCGCGAGGTGGAGCTAATCCCATAAAACTATTCTCAGTTCGGATTGTAGGCTGCAACTCGCCTACATGAAGCCGGAATCACTAGTAATCGCGGATCAGCATGCCGCGGTGAATACGTTCCCGGGCCTTGTACACACCGCCCGTCACACCACGAGAGTTTGTAACACCCGAAGTCGGTGGGGTAACCTTTTAGGGGCCAGCCGCCTAAGGTGGGACAGATGATTGGGGTGAAGTCGTAACAAGGTAGCCGTATCGGAAGGTGCGGCTGGATCACCTCCTTTCTATGGAGACATCATGAACCGATGGTTCATGNNTTTGTACCTTGAAAACTAGATAATGTCATTCATTAAACTGCGTAAGTTTAATTCAATTAGTTTTAAAATTAGTTAAGTTAGAAAGGGCGCACGGTGGATGCCTTGGCACTAGGAGTCGATGAAGGACGGGACTAACACCGATATGCTTCGGGGAGCTGTAAGTAAGCTTTGATCCGGAGATTTCCGAATGGGGAAACCCACTACTCGTAATGGAGTAGTATCTTTACCTGAATACATAGGGTACTGAGGACAGACCCAGGGAACTGAAACATCTAAGTACCTGGAGGAATAGAAAGCAATAGCGATTTCCTGAGTAGCGGCGAGCGAAACGGAAGATAGCCCAAACCAAGAGGCTTGCCTCTTGGGGTTGTAGGACACTCTATACGGAGTTACAAAGGAACGGGGTAAATGAAGCGACCTGGAAAGGTCCGTCAAAGAAGGTAAAAACCCTGTAGTTGAAACCTCGTTCCCTCTTGAGTGGATCCTGAGTACGGCGGAACACGTGAAATTCCGTCGGAATCTGGGAGGACCATCTCCCAAGGCTAAATACTACCTAGTGACCGATAGTGAACCAGTACCGTGAGGGAAAGGTGAAAAGCACCCCGGAAGGGGAGTGAAAGAGAACCTGAAACCGTGTGCTTACAAATAGTCAGAGCTCGTTAACGAGTGATGGCGTGCCTTTTGTAGAATGAACCGGCGAGTTACGATCCCGTGCAAGGTTAAGTTGAAGAGACGGAGCCGCAGCGAAAGCGAGTCTGAATAGGGCGATATAGTACGTGGTCGTAGACCCGAAACCGAGTGATCTACCCATGTCCAGGATGAAGTTCAGGTAACACTGAATGGAGGTCCGAACCCACGCACGTTGAAAAGTGCGGGGATGAGGTGTGGGTAGCGGAGAAATTCCAATCGAACTCGGAGATAGCTGGTTCTCCCCGAAATAGCTTTAGGGCTAGCCTTATGTGTTAGAGTCTTGGAGGTAGAGCACTGATTGGACTAGGGGCCCCCAACGGGTTACCGAATTCAGTCAAACTCCGAATGCCAATGACTTATCCATAGGAGTCAGACTACGAGTGATAAGATCCGTGGTCAAGAGGGAAACAGCCCAGACCGCCAGCTAAGGTCCCAAAGTATACGTTAAGTGGAAAAGGATGTGGAGTTGCTTAGACAACCAGGATGTTGGCTTAGAAGCAGCCACCATTTAAAGAGTGCGTAATAGCTCACTGGTCGAGTGACTCTGCGCCGAAAATGTAACGGGGCTAAACGTATCACCGAAGCTGCGGATTGATACCGTATGGTATCAGTGGTAGGGGAGCGTTCTAAGGGCGTTGAAGCTAGATCGTAAGGACTGGTGGAGCGCTTAGAAGTGAGAATGCCGGTATGAGTAGCGAAAGACGGGTGAGAATCCCGTCCACCGTATGCCTAAGGTTTCCTGGGGAAGGCTCGTCCTCCCAGGGTTAGTCAGGACCTAAGCCGAGGCCGACAGGCGTAGGCGATGGACAACAGGTTGATATTCCTGTACCACCTCATTTCCGTTTGAGCAATGGAGGGACGCAGAAAGATAGGGTAAGCGCGCTGCTGGATATGCGCGTCCAAGCAATTAGGCTGATGTGTAGGCAAATCCGCACATCATAAGGCTGAGTTGTGATGGCGAGGGAAATATAGTACCGAAGTTCCTGATTCTACGCTGCCAAGAAAAGCTTCTAGCGAGGAAATAGGTGCCTGTACCGCAAACCGACACAGGTAGGCGAGGAGAGAATCCTAAGGTGAGCGAGAGAACTATGGTTAAGGAACTCGGCAAAATGACCCCGTAACTTCGGGAGAAGGGGTGCTCTTTTGGGTGTATGCCCGGGAGAGCCGCAGTGAAAAGGCCCAAGCGACTGTTTAGCAAAAACACAGGTCTCTGCGAAGCCGCAAGGCGAAGTATAGGGGCTGACGCCTGCCCGGTGCTGGAAGGTTAAGAGGAGGGGTTATCCCTTACGGGAGAAGCTCTGAATTGAAGCCCCAGTAAACGGCGGCCGTAACTATAACGGTCCTAAGGTAGCGAAATTCCTTGTCGGGTAAGTTCCGACCCGCACGAAAGGCGTAACGATTTGGGCACTGTCTCAACCATAGACTCGGTGAAATTATAGTACCTGTGAAGATGCAGGTTACCCGCGACAGGACGGAAAGACCCCGTGGAGCTTTACTGCAGCTTGATATTGAATTTTGGTACAGCTTGTACAGGATAGGTAGGAGCCTGAGAAGCCGGAGCGCTAGCTTCGGTGGAGGCGTCGGTGGGATACTACCCTGGCTGTATTGAAATTCTAACCTAGAGCCGTGATCCGGCTCGGAGACAGTGTCAGGTGGGCAGTTTGACTGGGGCGGTCGCCTCCTAAAGAGTAACGGAGGCGCCCAAAGGTTCCCTCAGAATGGTTGGAAATCATTCGAAGAGTGTAAAGGCATAAGGGAGCTTGACTGCGAGACCTACAAGTCGAGCAGGGACGAAAGTCGGGCTTAGTGATCCGGTGGTTCCGCATGGAAGGGCCATCGCTCAACGGATAAAAGCTACCCCGGGGATAACAGGCTTATCTCCCCCAAGAGTCCACATCGACGGGGAGGTTTGGCACCTCGATGTCGGCTCATCGCATCCTGGGGCTGTAGTCGGTCCCAAGGGTTGGGCTGTTCGCCCATTAAAGCGGTACGCGAGCTGGGTTCAGAACGTCGTGAGACAGTTCGGTCCCTATCCGTCGTGGGCGCAGGAAATTTGAGAGGAGCTGTCCTTAGTACGAGAGGACCGGGATGGACACACCGCTGGTGTACCAGTTGTTCTGCCAAGAGCATGGCTGGGTAGCTATGTGTGGAAGGGATAAGTGCTGAAAGCATCTAAGCATGAAGCCCCCCTCAAGATGAGATTTCCCATAGCGTTAAGCTAGTAAGACCCCTGAGAGACGATCAGGTTGATAGGTCAGAGGTGGAAGCGTGGTGACACGTGGAGCTGACTGATACTAATCGGTCGAGGACTTAACTAACAAGTTTGAT
>NZ_NUHI01000019.1:0-10114 GCF_002575105.1 Bacillus sp. AFS053548
TTTACATAGGGTACATTTTATTTACTCATTTACCTCTTTTTTTCTATATACCGATTTAGATGTTAATATACTTAGTTCATATAATAATATTAATGGAATCGAGACAGAAATATGTGAAATAAAGTCTGGTGGTGAAATACAACACGCCACGATTACTAAGATAAAATATGCATATTTTCTCACTTTCTGTAAATAACTAGGCTTCACAATACCGATTTTTGTTAAGAACATAATCACGACTGGCATATCAAAAAATGCAGCAAATGGAACGACTAGATTAAAAAGAAAGGAGAAATACTTATCAACAGTGTAGTTTTGTTCAAGCATACCTTGTCCCATTATCGTTAGGAATCTAAGGATATTAGGAAAAACAAAATAATAGCCAATAGCTAATCCAAAAACAAACAGAAAAAATAACGCGGGTATATACAATCCTATCCCTTTTTGTTCAGAAGGATGTAAACCCGGTTTAACAAATAACCATGTTTGCCAAGTTGCAACCGGGATCGTAAAAACGGCCGCAAAAACTGCAGATATCGAAAAATATACCCATAATATATCCCCAGGACTTAGCACGGCTAGTTTATATGTTAAATCCTTTGTTAAGAATTTATAAATTGGTTCTACATAAACGAGCCCAATTATAAATAGAACAATAAAAGTAACTGCTGTAATGATAATTCTTTTACGCAGTTCCTCAAGATGATCGACTACTTCCATTTCTTTATTCATATGAATTCTCCGCTTTGTCATTTACTAGAACAATTGTATTAAATACTTTTTTATCCCACTATGATTATTTCAAACAAATACAATTAGTTCAAATTAAAATTTTTTAATAAAAACATGATATAAAAATAGATGAACTAATGACAGAAAATCGATTTTTAAGTATGAGTCAGTAAGCTAGAAAAAATTCTAACAAAAAATCACTAATAAAAAAATAAGTNNACTTATTTTTTTATTAGTGATATTAAACTAAAATCACAAGTTAACTATCCTTACCTAATGGAACGACTAGTGGCGTATTGGCAATTGGATCATCTATTATTATGCACTTTAAACCGAAGACTTCTTCGACTAGTTTTGCAGTGATAATCTCCCGAGGATCTCCTTGTGCAATAACTTGGCCATCCTTCATAGCGATAATATTATCTGCATATCTCGCAGCATGGTTCAAATCATGTAAAACAGCAACTAATGTATTCCCTTGATGATTAAGATCTTTAAATAACTCTAATAACTCAATTTGATGAGCAATATCAAGGTAAGTCGTTGGTTCATCAAGTAGGAGCATTGGTGTTTGTTGTGCAAGTACCATCGCGACCCAAACTCTTTGTCTTTGTCCTCCGGATAATTCGTCTACGTATCGATGTGACAAATCGCTCGTATTTGTAAGCTCCATCGCAGACATTACTGCTGCTTCATCTTCATCAGTCCATTGTCTTATAAGACTTTGATATGGATAACGACCATGTGCGATCAAATTCGCTACCGTTATTCCGTCTGGAGCAGTTGAAGATTGAGGTAATAGACCTAGTTTACGGGCTACTTCCTTTGACTTATAAGATGTAATAGCTTTTCCATCTAGTAAAATTTGCCCTTCAGATGGCTTTAACAAATTTGAAAGTGTTCGAAGTAAGGTTGATTTCCCACATCCATTTGGACCAACAATTACTGTAAATGATCCGTCTGGGATTTGTACTGAAAGGTTTCTGGATATTACCCGATTATCGTATTTGATTGTAATGTTTTCTGTCCAAAGCCTTGACTCTGCTTGTATGGTCTTTTGGCTTTGAATTTCTGCCGCTGTTAACTTCATAATTCATTTTCAACTTCTTTCAATCAGAATATCGTAATACTTGAAACCCCTTGCGAGAAAGGTCCTACTAAACCTTGTACATTTTTATTTCGTTTAAGCTGCTGATCTAGCTTGACGAAATAATAGCCAAACTAAATATATTCCACCTAATGATAAAGTTACCACACCTACCGGAAAAATTGTTCCTGGAATTACTCTTTGCGCAAGAACATCCGCCCCTAGTAAAAGAAACGCTCCCATCATCGCTGCTGGTAAAATACTTTCCTCTGATTTGGTGATACGTTTAGCGATTTGCGGTGCAACAAGCGCCACAAAACTAACTGGCCCAATTACTGCTGTTGGAGCAGCCGTCAAGGCAACTGCAATAAGAATCAGTACTAGTTGGGATTGTTCAATTCGAACACCATGAGATTTAGCAGCATCCATGCCGAACTCCATTTCACGCAATGGTCTGTTCATGATCCCAGCACAAATAATGAGAATAATGACTGCAATTGCTGGAAGAACTACTTGTTTCCAATCAATCCCATTTAATGATCCAACTCCCCAAGCCGCTGCAGTTAACGCAACTTCTGCATCACTTTTAATAAGGAGCATAGAATTGATACTTCCTAAGATCGCCGAAACAGCTATTCCGACAATAATTAGGCGAAAGTTCTGCGTTCCTTTTCGAAAAGCAAGCAAATAGATAAGGAGAGCCGTTGTGAATCCACCAATTATAGCCCCACCAGCTACACTAATGTTAGAAGTCGACTTAGAGACAAGAAGCACAATAAGTGCTCCAGTATAAGAGCCTGAGGTAAAACCAATGATATCAGGAGACCCTAATGGATTCCGAGTGATTGATTGAAAAATCATGCCACTTATTGCTAAACCTGCTCCAAA
This sequence comes from Bacillus sp. AFS053548, assembly GCF_002575105.1. Lineage (NCBI taxonomy): Bacteria > Bacillati > Bacillota > Bacilli > Caryophanales > Bacillaceae > Bacillus > Bacillus sp. AFS053548. The sequence continues at coordinate 2,708 of NZ_NUHI01000019.1, forward strand.
AACAATCGCAGCCACCACCCGTGGTAACCGCCATTCAACCACAACAGTTCTCGTCATCCCTGTCGCTTGGCCAATTAAAGCAGAAAAAACTTCGTGAACACTCAATTTCAGTGTGCCTACCATTAATGCAAACATTGCAATTGCAATCGTGGCTATAAGCAGGATTGCCGTAACAATCATGCTCCTCACATCAATTCGCACCTTAACAGGCCATTTCAGTTGTAGATAGTGCCTGCCATAATTAATGGGGCGCATAATATTCACTCCTTCTTACATTCAAACCTATGCCACTAATCATTTTCATTTTATAATCCACTCGCTTTACGTCTACGAACAAGAATCAATAGAATCGGTGCACCAACTAGTCCCGTGATGATTCCTACTGGAACTTCTGAAGGTAACAATACAACTCTACCAATAATATCTGAAAGGATGAGTATGATCGGTGCTGCTACTATTGAGTATAGAAAAATCCAGAATTGGTCTGGACCGACGAACCATCTTACACAATGTGGCACCATTAAACCTATAAAACCAATTGGTCCAGCTATTGCAGTTGCCCCGCCAGCTAATAGTGTAATTGCAATCAAACCTATTGCACGAGTCACACCAACATTTACTCCTAAAGAAGATGCACGATCATCTCCGAAAGCAATCGCGTTTAATGCAGGAGTAATAACAAAAGCTAATAATGCACCAACGATTAAAATGGGCAGAACAAGCCAAAGGTCATCAAGACTTCTCCTAGCTAATGTCCCTACACTCCAGTTCAGCATTCGTGCAAATGCTTTACTATTGATTAATGTCAATGATGTAGTAATCCCACTCAAAGTGGCACCAATTGCTACCCCAGCAAGGGTAATTTGAACAGGTGTGGGAGCTTTTTTACCAGCTCCTCCACTTATAACATACACAGCTATTGTCGCAATTAATGCACCGGCAAGTGCAAACCACATATAAGCAGACATCGATGTAACAGAAAATATACCAATTCCGATCGCAACTGCGAAGGCTGCCCCAGCATTTACACCAAGAATACCAGGGTCTGCTAGTGGGTTTCTACTCAGTACTTGGATTAATGCTCCAGCTAGTCCAAATGCAGGACCAACGATTAGTGCAATAAGTGTTCGTGGTATCCTAGTATTATGAATAATTGTGTGGTCATAGCTATTGTTTGGTGAAAACAACGCATCCCAAACTACTCCAAAAGGTATGGATTTAGCACCGATCATTAAACTTAAAAACACTACAGCTACCAAAAGTAATAGTGCTACGATGAAGCCCAAAAATCGTTGCAACCGCATAGAAGTAATTGTCTTTTTATTTTCCCCAACTACTTGAGTTGTTTTGTTTTTTGGTTGCTTCATCGCTGTCACTGTTTTACTCCTCGCCTTCTAATGCTTTTTTAAACTGTTGTGGTAAATTATCGATTGCCCATAATAATGCAGGAACCGTTCCTGTTGAGAATGCGTTTGATGAATTTGTATCAAGAATAATTGATCTTCCATCAGCTACAGAAGGAATCTTCTGATAAAGTTTATTATTTGTTATCTCTTTTGGATCAACAAAAATAGGTAAAACAATCGTAAGATCAGCATTTAATAGATCTAACTTTTCGTCAGCAACTTTAATAAAGAAATTACCTTTAGCTAATTTTTCAATCTCTTCCTTATTTTTGAATCCAAGACGCGTTACAAAATCAACACGAGAATCGCCTTTTACGTACGCACCAAAACCTGAAGAATCATAAGCACCAACTGCAACCGTTTTACCTGCAAATTCAGGATTTGCCTTAGCCGCTTTATCAAATGCCACATCTACATCCTTAAGTAGTTCTTCGCCTTTATCTACTTTACCAAGGGCTTGTGCAATCATTCGCACCTGGTCTGTAGTAGTCGTTAAATAATTATCTCCACCCTTAGGAACCCCAACTGTTGGAGCGATTTCTGAAAGGCGTTTGTATCGTTCTTCATCACCTGAAGATTTTACATCAAGAATTAAATCTGGTTTAAGAGAAGCAATTTTCTCATAATCAAGTTCCATTGTTCCAAGAATAGTTGGTGATTTTTTATATGCACCTTTTAACCAAGGTCCTACACCGTCACCACCAAAAGCAAGCCAGTCACTTGCACCAATCGGTTCAACTCCAAGACTTAGTGCAGTCTCTGCATCTCCCCAGCCTAGTGCAACAACACGTTTCGGATGCCCTTTAATCTCCACTTTGCCGAATTTAGTATCAACTGTGACTGCAGATTCATTTGAAGAATTTTTATCAGACTTTTTACTTGAATCTGATGAACAGCCAACTAGACCAATCAATAAAAATAAAGACATGACAATCCCAAGCAATTTGGGCAATTTGATATTGGTAATCATTTCGTTCTCTCCTTAATTAACGTTGAAGTTGATAATCATTTTCAATCATTAATTATACTAAAGCGACTTTCATTGTCAATATATTTTCCATCATTGTTACAGAACTTTCAGAATTATTCACTTATCAAATTTAATCATTTAATTAAGTGACACTATTCTTGTCTTCCATTTATTTACAACTCTATGTACTTTAGCATTAACTTTTCATTTCATCTCATTATATTATAATAACATTTTTTTAAAATAAAAGAATTAAAAATACTAAAAAGGCCCCCGTTTATCTAATAAGAAGCATTATTTATTTTAGTATTAATTAAATAGTTAAGAACCGTTTAGTAAAAACACAATAAAGACAAAAGTCAGTAGCTTGTCGGCCACTGACTTTTAAAAAACTATTGAATAACTCTTAATATCTTACTTTCCTTGATTAAGTTTAATGAAGTTTTCTTGTAGCTGCTCTAAACGCAATTTACCTTGTTCACGTTGAATTTTATTTTCTTCTTCAATCGCTTTCGTTTCTTGCATCCCCTTCATAATGATATTCCAAGTTTCTTCCATCGTCTCGATCTTAATGCTAGGGGATCCTGATAATCTAGCAATATCCACACTTTGCTGTGAAATTGTATTAGCATTACGTAATAATAATTCGTTTGTTCTCTTATCTAATTCATTCATTGATTGAGCAACTAAATTTTGTCTCTTAGCTGCTATTGCATTAATTAATGCAGTTTTAAAAATTGGAATTGTTGTTACAAAGGCTGAGTTAATTTTACCAATCAGTTTCGTATTACCACGCTGTAATAAACGAATTTGCGGAGCTGATTGATAAGCAACTTGTTTTGCCATTTCTAAATCGTAAGTACGTTGTTCAAGTAACTCGATCGCATTTTTTAAGGAATCTAACTCCATCATAGCAAGTTGATTTCCTGATCCAGCTCGTTCAGTTAAAGCAGGAAGCTGTGTTTTTAACTCTTCTGCTTTCATTTCTGCAGCTACAATATATTTTTCTAACTCCATATAATATGCTACGTTTTGCTCGTAAAGTTGTTCTAAAGTGTTTGTAGATGTTTTCATTTCGTGTTCATACTTTGTAATTTCTACATAGACTTTATCAATTTCAGTGCCCATTGATTGATATTTATCAAATAATTTATCAATTAACTTTTGACCACGATTAAAAATTTTTGAAAGAAACCCTTTTTCTTCTGCAAAATCCTTCGCATCAAAGCGGTCCATAATTTTCCCTAATTGTTTTAATAGAACGCTAGACTCTTCCATACTTGAAGCCTTAATTGTATTTAATATTTTACCTGAGAAGGTTGAAATTTCAGTTGCTGGTTCTTTCCCGTACTCCAATAAAGCTATTTGGTTTTTATGGTCTATTGAACTTGCTAAACGGTGTACTTCAGGTTCATTTCTTAATTGCAATTTCATATCATTTGCATTCAAAATTTCATCTTGCTTTTCTAAACTAGTAAGTGTATTTATAGACATTTTAAGTTCCCCTTTATTTAACTATTTTTCTAAATAGATTTTTAATTAGTGACTGTCCCGATGCTCGCAACACTTGAAATTCAGTATCAAAAGTAACTTCATCTAGCCAATGGGAATCGAATAATTTGTCATCTACGAATAATTCGATATCATTCTGACCCGTTGGATTAAGTAAAACTAGATCCACTCCAAACTCATTTAATAATAGTAGTAGTGCTGCGTCGTTTCTATTTAGTTCACCATCTCTTTCTGTATTATAAATAATTAACTTTGGAACTTGTTGTGTGTAATCAAACTGTTGTAGTAATCTTAATATTTCATTTGGTATATTCATAGATTGGCTAAATAAAAATAGTTGTGTCTGAGCCTTTGTTTCATTTGGTAGTGACTTAATATTTGCTCGGTCAACATATCTAGATATAGCAGAAGCTAGACCAAACTGTAATCCGCTTGGAAGTTCTTTATATCTCCACCAGTTACTAGCCAACATCTTATAGGGATCAAGTAGCCCGTCATGCCCTAATGCATTTTGATAATGATATTGCTGGTTTCCTTTAACCAATTGGGTAAATGGAAATTTATCTATTTTAAGTGTTAAATTACTTTCAGTTAATTGGCCAATCTTTTCCCAATATTCACGATGGTTTTTCGTCACACCTAAAATCTTCATAAAGAAAACCGGTATTCCAACACTATTGTCTTTTACTTGAAAATTAGGACGTAACATTGCTCTTTCTTTATGTAAAATGAATAGTTCATCAAAGGTTGTTTTTAACGTAGTTGATCTTGGGGCATAATTTCTAAATTGCCATGGTTTAAATAATAGTGAATCCTCAGTATGCAATAATTTCTCAATTTCCTTTGTTGCTCTATGGGCAACTGTACTCTTCCTAACTGGCTTTTCTAGTGGAAAAGGTACTAAAGATGTCGTTGAAGATAGTATTTTAATTCCATCGCTCTTGGTACCTAATAAATGAGATAATGAATCTTTTCCTTCAGGATGAAATATAGCAACATCAAAACCTAAAAGGATTAGCAAGTAAAGGAAATAACATTCACTTAACGTTGTGTCACCATACCATAAGATAAGTGGAGAACTATTAGGAAAACTCTCAATCCATTTATTTACATGGTTATGTAACCATTTCACGAGATCAACTATGATCCTTCTAAAATTACTATCAAGGAATCCATTTTTATGTGAATCTTTAAAAATAGATAATACGGATTTAATTTGCTCTCGAATATGTCTATGTATGTTCTGATTTTCGTGCTTCGGAATTAATCGCTCACCTTCAAGGAATGCAATTAGTCTGTTCACTGACAATCCATTTTCAGCAGTGTTTATTGTTATTATTCTTTGAACTGCTTGTAACATTTCATTCGAAATTGTCTTGTTTAAATCTTCGCTTAATAGAATGACATTTAAAGACTCGTCATGTACTAGTTCATATAAGTTTTCAAAATACTCATCTTCATCAATGTTTGTTCCTAAAATTCTCCATGCAATTTGATTAAACTGTATGGTTTCTCCTTCTACTTGATAAGACTGTCTTAATTTAGAAGGTTGTTTTAAGATACTCAACCACTCATGTTGATTAATATCCATGGTTTTTGGGTTGATCGCAGACATATAGATACTCCTTTCCGATGTCATTATTTCATTTTTGGTTGTCCGAAAACTGCTAACATACCTTCACGAGTTACTACCCAAGAGGAACCAAATTTACGTATCGTACCGTCTGGAAAATCATTTATTCGTTTCCGTAATGTTGAGTCATTGATCCCCCATTCTTGACACGCTTGACGCGAACTAAGTAAACTTGGATCATTTAAATTTATCGTATTACTTTGTTTATTCAAAATCCCACCCCGAACTTCCAAATAATGCAACATTACATTAGAAAAACATTTTAAACTTAAATTACAATCTAGGACATCTTTAGAAACCATTTTCTAAAGATGTGCTAAACGATAATAAAGGGGAAATAAACCACTTTCCCCTTTTGACTATCAAAATACTTTTTTTCTAGTTAAACTTAAGCGTCTAAGCCGTAATCTTTTACTAGTGAAATTAAACCGCCTTGGTAGCCGCTACCAATCGCATTGAATTTCCATTCGCCGTTATGACGATATAATTCACCAACTACTACTGAAGTTTCAATTGAGAAATCTTCACCTAGATCATAACGAATTAATTCTTCACCATTCGTTTCATTTAAAATACGAACATAAGAGTTGCTTACTTGTCCAAAATTTTGGTTACGTGCATCAGCTTCATGAATCGTAATAGCAAATGCGATCTTTTCTACTGAAGCAGGAACGTTTGTTAGATTAACTGTAACTTGCTCATCGTCACCATCACCAGCTCCAGTTCTATTATCGCCATGATGTTCAACTGAACCATTTCCACCTACTGTATTGTTGTAAAATACGAAGTCTTTTTCAGTAGCACATTTACTAGCTCCATTTAATAAAAATACTGATGAGTCTAAGTCAAAGTCATTACCGCCACTGTACTTATTAGTGTCCCAACCTAATCCAACAACAATGTTCGTTAAACCAGGATTTGTTTTCGTTAAATCTACCTTTTGTCCTTTTAATAAATTTACTGTCATTTTAAATGCACTCCTTTTCCATCATGTTAATTATTTATTGAAAACGTTGAACAATTTTATCTAATGCTATATCTTTTGTTCCCTCTCCAACTGCAGAGAACTTCCACTCCCCGTTATGGCGATAAATCTCACCAGGGTATAATGCAGTTAATCCTGAATAATTATCAGTGATATTGTAGTTTACTAACTCAGCGTTTGCTGACTTGTCTACTACTCGAATAAATGCGTTTTTAATCATACCGAAATCTTGCTTACGTTGTACACAAGCATAGATATTTACAACAAATACAAGTTTATGTACATAAGATGGAACCTTATTTAAATTAACAAATACTTGCTCATCGTCACCGTTCCCATCACCTGTTAGATTATCTCCAGAATGAATTACGCTACCGCATAAGCTTTTTTTGTTTCCAAAATAGATTACATCACTTGCACTTCTTAACTTGTCATTTTCATCTAACATTAAAACAGAAGCGTCACAGTCAATGTTTTCTTGTTTACCAAATCCGAAGAAACCACCACTTTTTTTCACCGGATCCCAACCTAAACCTACAATTAAAGAGGAAAGTCCCGCTCTTCCTTTTGTAAGGTCGACTTTTTGACCTTTTTGTAAAGAAATTGCCATATGCTATTAACACTCCTTATCATGTATTAATCACGCTTGCGTGATTTATAGTTTCATATTATCATATAAACTTTGGAAATACTATCAACAACTTGGTCATTTATGGAATATGTTGTATTTCTTGTTATAAAACATTTGGTGAGTTTGTTTTGAGTAGCCCCGTAGATTGTCTATCTTTTAAAAGAATGCAAGTTCAATTGAGGATGAGTGGACTGCAATTAAGGAGTCTATTTGTGCTAATAAACTGTGGACTGCAAATAAATTCTGAAAATCGCAATTAAAATTGGTCAA
>NZ_NUHI01000020.1:0-91695 GCF_002575105.1 Bacillus sp. AFS053548
TTTCAAAGTTCACTTTGTCGCGTCATTTGCGACTTTTTCATGTTAACATCTCTTTAACAGCGAGTCAACATTTTTTTTATTTTTTATTACTTTATTTCGTTTTTTGTCGAACCATCTTGGCGACGTATATAAATATAACATCCCATTTAGATTATGACAAGCCCTTTTTTTTATTTTTTTTATAAATGATAAAAAAATTTATATATAGTACGGAGGAAGTGTAATACGCAATGTCGAATTAGCCATAAACTATATAGAAAAGGGGTTTAGAAAATGGATCTACAACCAGATATCCTCATAAAATTACTAGTATCAGCAATGTTAGGTTCCGTTATCGGTTTAGAAAGAGAGTTAAAGAGAAAACCTCTTGGATTAAAGACATGCCTTGTTATATCAATAATGAGTTGTCTATTAACAATTGTTTCTATTAGTTCTGCCTTTTCATTTCATGGAAGTGATTATTTAAATATAACCATGGACCCATTACGTTTACCTGCTCAAATAGTATCAGGAATCGGTTTCGTTGGAGCTGGTGTAATTCTCCGAAGAGGCAATGATACAATAGCTGGGTTAACAACAGCTGCTATGATTTGGGGCGCATCGGGTATCGGAATAATTGTTGGGGCTGGCTTTTACGTCGAGGCTTTTGCAGGCGTAGGGTTATTAATAATAAGTGTAGAATTAATTCCTTACTTAATTAACAAGCTTGGTCCTAAAAGATTAAAAGAAAGAGATATAAGTTTAAAGCTAACAGTAATAGGAAGTGAAAATATAAATATTGTCATTGATCAAATTACCGCTCATGATATTACAGTTAAAAACATTAAAATAAAAGGATTAAATAATGATGAACATTATGTCCAAATGAAATTATTGGTTTTTAATAAACGAAGAACGACAGAAATTTATTATGATATTGAACAAATAGAAAACATCCGTGGAATTGAAATAGAAAGTATATAGTAGTGATAAGTTATTGCTTATTGGTAAAAATAAGTGTTACGAAATTGCGATGGAGGTATAAGCTTGAAAGTATTTCGTAACCAACCTATCTATTTTAAATCCTATACACTATTCAAAATTACTTTAATTTTATTATCGATGATTGCTATTTTCGGATCAATCATCCATTTCGCTGAGCCATTTACTTTTCCAACTGTTTGGGACGGTATGTGGTGGTCAATAGTAACTACATTTACAGTAGGTTACGGTGATTACGTACCTCTATCTCCAGTTGGACGTTTCTTTGCAGTTATATTAATTTTACTTGGTACTGGATTTGGTTCTTATTATATGATTTCATTCACAGCACAAACATTTAGGAACCAGGACGCGGATTTTAGAGGTGCACTTACATTTACGAAAAAGAACCATATTATAATAGTAGGTTGGAATGAACGAGTTAAAAATGTTATTAAACAACTACGTGCATCTTCAAACCAGTTCTATATTGTATTAATTGATGAAAGTTTAGAGTTATTACCTCCTGATTTAGAAAAGGTGCACTTTGTAAAAGGCTCTGCCTCTAATGACTCAGTTTTAGAAAAAGCAAATATAAAATTTGCCAATACAATCTTAATTACAGCTGATCAAAATAAAAATGAGCAAGATGCCGATATGCAAACAATATTAACAATCATCGCTACTAAAGGACTTAACCAATCAATTAACTGTATTGCAGAAATCTTAACCAAAAATCAAGTAATTAACGCAAAACGTGCTGGTGCCAATGAAATAATTGAAGCTCATTTGTTAACTTCCTTTGTAATGTCAGGTTCGATTATGCATAGAGGATATTCAGATGTTGTGCTTAAGTTAACAAATCAATTAGAAAACTTTACAGTAAAAATATTGGAAGTTGAACAAAAAATGATCGGAAAATTTTATTTCGATATTGTAGTTGAAGAATTAAACAACGATAAAATGATTATTGGAATCATTCGTAATAAGCAAACCATCATCAGACCCGATAAAAGTACTAAGATTGCAAAAGATGATTTCCTTATCTTACTTACTTAACAATCGTTATCAAAAAAGAGCCATTCCAAAAGGTTTGGCTCTTTTTTTTATAAAAGTTCATCCTCAATTCTCTTAAGAATTTCAAACCCTTTTATTTGATATTTTCTAGGAACTTTTCCATCTTTTTCAATTGGTTCTTGGAACTGGTTTAAAGATCCAGTTAAATTTCCCTCTAAACCAACATTATCATCTAGCCCTTCATTATAAATATGAGTTAATAAAAAGGGAGTTTCAAATTGTATAACCGCCCCATTCATATCTAACGAACCTGAAGTAACATTAAAGGGTAATCTTAAATATTGATACCCGTCATCATCCTGCATTAATAAATCAAAACTACCATGATCATATTCCCAGTTTGCTCCAATTACAAATCCATGATTTTTTAATTTCCCCTCAATGTCATTAAGCGGAAATATTGCATTCTCTAATTTTGATTTTAAAGGATACATGCTTTTCTCCTCCTTTTTCAATAGTATTTTCTTATTAAGTAAAAACATGAATATTAATTTTAATTTCAATAAAAAAACCGTTGTTAAAGTCAATTTAACAACGGTCTTTTTTCTTAATATTATTTTAAGCGTTCTTCTAATTGCATTTTTAGTTCTTCAAATCCTGGTTTCCCTAATAATGCAAACATGTTTTTCTTGTATGCTTCAACACCTGGTTGATCAAACGGATTTACTCCAAGTAAATATCCGCTCATCGCACAAGCTAATTCAAAAAAGTATACTGTATAACCGAAAGTATACTCATCTAATTTTGGTAATGAAACAATTAGATTTGGTACTCCACCGTCAGCATGAGCTAAGATCGTACCTTCAAAAGCTTTTTTATTAACAAAATCTACAGTTTTACCAGCAAGATAATTTAATCCGTCAGAGTCGTTATCCTCAAGTTCAATTGTTAATTCATGGCGAGGATTTTCAACAGATAAAACTGTTTCAAATAAGTCACGTCGACCTTCTTGAACATATTGTCCAAGAGAATGTAAATCCGTTGAGAAGTTTGCTGAAGATGGGTAGATACCTTTTTGGTCTTTCCCTTCACTCTCTCCAAATAATTGCTTCCACCATTCTCCAAAATATTGTAGTGATGGTTCGTAGTTAACAAGCATTTCTATTGTTTTACCTTTGTTATATAAAACATTTCGAACAACTGCATATTGATAAGCTTGATTATCTTCTAATTCTGAAGAGTTGTATTCTTTATATGCATCTTGTGCACCCTTCATCATTTGTTCAATATCAATACCCGCTGCAGCAATCGGTAATAAACCTACTGCCGTTAATACTGAATAACGTCCACCTACATCGTCAGGAATAACAAATGTTTCATATCCCTTTTCATCAGCAACAGTTTTTAATGCCCCACGTGCTTTATCAGTTGTAGCGTAAATACGATGTTTAGCTTCTTCAGCACCATATTTTTCCTCTAACAACTTTCTAAAAATACGAAATGCAATAGCTGGTTCAGTAGTTGTCCCAGATTTTGAGATAACATTAATTGAAAAATCTTTATCCTTTAAAACTTGAGTTAAATCGTGCATATATGTAGAACTAATATTATTTCCTACGAAGAAAACTTGAGGTGCTTTTCTTTCTTCTTTAGAAGCAATATTAAAAAATGAGTGTTGTAACATTTCAATTGCAGCGCGTGCACCTAAATAAGATCCACCGATACCAATTACTAAAAGAACGTCTGAATCTGATTTAATTTTCTCTGCTGCTTTTTGAATTCGAGAAAATTCTTCCTTGTCATAGTCATTAGGTAACTCTACCCATCCTAGAAAGTCGCTACCTGCACCTGTTTTTTCATGAATTGTATGGTGAAATAATTTCACTGCATCCCTTAAATATGATATTTCATGATCCTGAAAAAACATTTTTGCTTTTGAATAGTCAAATTTAATATGAGAAGTCATACATCAAACCTCCTTAAATAGTTGTAATACCTTTACAATGTACCTAATTAAATAATTGAAAGCAAGTAAATGCAATTATATTTATGTGAAAAAATTAACAAAAAATCAAAAGATATTTCTTCTTATTATTATTTTTAAGTACATAAACAAAAATAAATGAGGAAAGCTATGTTAGAAGGTCATAAAAAGGAGGTTAACCTATATGAGTACATTACAACGTATTGCACTTATTTTTACAATTATTGGGGCTATAAACTGGGGTTTAATTGGATTTTTTCAATTTGATTTAGTTGCAGCAATTTTTGGTGGTGCAGATTCTGCTTTTGCTCGAATTATTTATGGTATCGTTGGTATTTCAGGATTAATTAACCTTGGCTTATTGTTTAAACCTTCAGAAGAGCTAGGAACACATCCTGAAACAAATGAAGTAAGATAGATTGCAGACGAATTTAGTCTCTTTTGTATCTATACTTTTCTAAGAATTAAAAAGGAAGGGTAAATCCCCTTCCTTTTTAATTCGTCATATTTTCTTTCTTCATCTCAACGCGAAGCCATTCATTTAATTTTTTATGCAGGGTGCTAAATCCATCTGGTTTTAGCTCTCTTAATAGTCTAGCTGCATGTTTTAAGCTCTCGTCACCATTAAATCCTTGATCGATACTTGCTCCTTTTAAAGACAAACTTATTTTTCCTGTCATCTCATCAATAGACAGCACACGTACATTTACTAATTGCCCAACAGAAATATAGTCTCGAATATCGCGAACATATCCATTAATAATTTCGGAAATATGTACTAGTCCTTGTGTTTGGTGATCAAGTGAAATAAAGGCACCATACGTTTGAATCCCTGTTACTTTACCAGTGTAAACTTTTCCAATATTGTAGTTTTGTGCCATTCAAAACACTCCTAATTTTCGTTCAATTCCACTAACTAAATTTTAGCACACACAGACCAACTTTTAAAGTTTGCTTACTACTCATAAATGGCACTTCTTTTCTAAAATCCCTTTACTTATTATAGTCACTTTAAAGGTTGGGCTATTTCAATTATTTTAAATAAATACTTGTCTCTATTAGAATTGACGAAAAACTTATAATTTAAAAGTATTTTAGCGATTTGCATATCATATGGTGACATACAGAGCATTACTTAGATAAAGAATGTATTCCTTCCGTTTGGACATAATAATCCAAAAACTTAAAGGAGAGTTTGGATGATGAATCATTCTGGAACAATGCAGTCAACATATAAGGTTTCTGGACTTGATGTTTATTATGAACTTTACGGATACCATAATAGCAATAAGCAAGATTCAAAAGTATTTGTATTAATTCACGGTTTTTTATCATCTTGCTTCAGTTTCCGAAGACTAATCCCTTTTATCTCAAAAGATCATGTTGTTGTCGTAATTGACCTACCCCCGTTTGGTAAAAGTGGAAAACATTTAAATTTTAAATATTCGTATGATAACTTTGCGAATGTCGTTATCTCTCTTGTAAATCATTTAAATTTACAAAACATTTATTTAGTCGGACATTCTATGGGTGGGCAAATTGCTTTATATGTCACAAAAAAAGAACCGGAGCTTGTTAAAAAAGTGATTTTATTATGTAGTTCTGGTTATTTAGGAAGGGCAAATCCACATTTAATTATTTCATCTTATTTTCCTTTTTTCTATCTATATATTAAAAGGCATTTAGCTAAACAAGGTATTATGAACTCACTAATTTCAGTTGTTCATGATCAGAAGTTAATTGATGATGAAATGATAAATGGATACAAGGAACCTTTTTTGCAAGATGAAATTTTTAGAGCATTGACAAAGATGATTCGTGATCGAGAAGGGGATTTAAGTCCTGAAGATTTACAAAATATATCTGTACCTATTCTATTAATTTGGGGTGAAAATGATAAAGTTGTTCCATTAGAAGTAGGCGAAAGATTGCATCGCGATTTAAGGTACTCAACTTTATATACTTATCCAGAAGCTGGACACTTAATTCCTGAAGAAATTCCTGAACATATTTATGAACGTATATCAAATTTTGTATAGGAAAAAGAGTCCTCAAACCTGGACTCTTTTTCACATTTTTTATAATTCAAATATCGGCAAAGTAATAATAACCTTCAAACCTTTACCATCTATATTCATAAATTTTATCTTACCATTGTGTTGGTCAATAATATGCTTTACGATAGCAAGTCCTAATCCGGTTCCACCTTCGTTTCTAGATCTTGCTTTATCGACTCGATAAAATCTTTCTCCTAAATGTGGAATCTCTTCAGACGGAATCCCTTTTCCTTCGTCTAAAATTTCCAACGTGACTTGTTTATCTTGAAATAGTGTCATATAAATTGTTTTACCTGTAGGTGTGTAACGAATTGAGTTATCAAGTAAATTGTGGATTACCTGTTGAAAACGATCTGGGTCAACATTTGCGATAATCGTCTCGTCTAAATTCTTTTGTATTTTAATATTACGTTTAATGAGGATTTGAGAATATGTTTCGATTGTATCTTCAATTAGCTGAGCAATTACGTTAGGTTCTTGACTAAGTGGAAATTGCTCACCATCTAATGTGGCCAAGTCAAGTAAATCTCTAACTAATCTTTGCATCCGACTTGCCTCTTTTTGAATGATACCAACATATTTTAGTTGTTGTTCTTGTTTTATTACACCATCTAAAATTGCTTCACTATATCCTTTAACATAACTTAACGGTGTTCTTAATTCATGAGAAACATTGGCTAAAAACTCTTTTCTATTTTCATCCTCTTTTTGTAAAGAATCAGACATTGAGTTAAACGCAGTAGCTAGTTTCCCTATTTCATCCCCACTATTGTAGTGTATACGTTCGGTGTAATCACCATTTGCCATTTTATAAGATATTTGCTCCATTCTTGATAATGGCTTAATTATTTGTTTTATTATACTTCTGCCAATTAAAAGAATAATGAAAGCAAATAACAATGTACTAATCGTAAAGATCCATTTTGATTGTTGGATTAATTCAGTAACACTCCTTAAAGGTAAGTGTAAATATATAATCCCTTCAAGTTTTTCTTTTTTTACAACAGGAACAACGACACCGATTATTTGATGCTTAAATCTTTTTTCAAATCCTGTCTTAGTAATCACTTTTCCTTTTAATAAAGTTTCACGATCATCTTCAGTAATGAAAGATTCGTGGCTTACATTATAGGGGATACATGCACTTAAATCTCTTGGATTACTAATAAATAAAACATTAGCATTTGAAACAGCATCAAATTTTGAAACAAATTCTGAAAAGTCATTAACATTATTCGTTTTATGATAATGTTTTACTAAACTTGTACCTTCTTGGATTAAAGTGGAACGAACATATGAAACATATAATTGCTTATATGCAAACTGAAACATTAAAAAGAAAAAGATTGTTGTACAGATTACGATTAAACAAATCGTTAACCAAAGTTTTTGTAAAAACGATAACGAATTGAGTAATTTCCTCATCCGTTTATCCCAAATTTATACCCTACACCCCAAACCGTAGAAATATAATCTGCATCCTGTCCTAATTTAATTCTTAATGTTTTTATATGTGTATCAACTGTTCTAGCTGTACCAAAATAATCGAAACCCCAAACCCTTTCTAAAATTTGTTCGCGGCTAAAAACGTGGTCTTGGTGCTTACAAAAGAAGAGAAGCAAATCATATTCTTTTAAAGTAAGTGATAAAGGTTTGTCCGATACAAAAGCATTCCTAGACTTTTCATTTATTTTGATTTGTCCAATCTGTAAAACGGAAGCATCTGAATTTTTCGTTCTTCTTAAAACCGCATCTACTCTTGCAATTAATTCTCCAGGACTAAATGGTTTTACGATATAATCATCCGCTCCCATTTTTAATCCATTTACCTTATCCCACTCTTCACCTTTTGCTGTTAAAAAAATCACAGGTATATTTGATGTTTCTCTAATCTTTTTACAAAGGGTCCATCCATCCATTATCGGCATCATAATATCTAAAATTAATAAATCATAGTTTGATTGACTTATTTTTGATAATGCGCTCTCACCATTGTTTGCTTCGTCCCAACTATATCCACTATTTTCTAAATACATTCCAACCAATTGGCAAATTTCTTGTTCATCATCAACAATTAATATCTTTCTTTCAATCATGACGATTGCCCTCTCTTAACAATAATTGAAAAGGTCCTCTTCCTACTGCAACTTCTTTTTCAATTTTCATCGTTGTCGTATTTATTTGGTACACCTTGTTTAAATCGTAGCTAGCTGCATACGCAGCATGTTTAAAACCAATAGCCGTATATGGATTCGATCCAACTTCAGTAAACTTAGTCTGATTAACTACATTCGGATTTAGCTTATAAATTTGATTTGTTCCATGGGCGATCGTAAACAATCCATCTTCATTTTGAAAAAACGAAATAGGCATTAATGGCGTATGAAGAGACTTTTGTTGCTTACCAGTAATAGTTGAATATACTTTTACGTCCTCATTTTCCACTTCACCATTTCCGTGTCCCCCAACAAATAGTTCAGATGAATCTCTGTTTAAAATTAAGCCTACCGATGTGTACGGCACTTCAATCGTTTGTTCAATTTTAAAGCGATCCAAGTTAATACCAATCACTTTTCTCTCGTTAAACAAGCTAACATATAATTTATGATGAATCGTATCTTCAACCATCGAAATTGGATTTCTACCTATTTTAATTTTTTTAAGAACCTTACCCTTACGATTAAAAAATGTAATGTTATTCTTCTTTCCATTCGTTACAGCAATCACCTGATTACTTTTTAAAGAAATTATATTAGTAATACCAGTACCAGCATTCCAACTATCGACATGTTCCCCTGTTGAAAGATGATATATATCTATTTTTGGATTTGTTGGATGATATACGGCAATATCTTCTCCATTTTGTAATAATACTGCTCCACTTATATATCTATTTAAATTCCAATCTGTTACTTTTTGTAATTCATCTAAATTTAGGAACGTTAAGCTTCCCACTTTTTTATTTACTGAAATTAGGACATTCTCCGTATCCTTAATATGTGACATATTATTTGACACACAGCCTGTACAAAATAAGAAAAGTAAAATCGTGCTGAAGATCAAAATCTTTCTCAAAATATTCACCCCCATAAAAGCGATATCAGTCAATAGCTATTGACTTCAAGCTTTTATATAAAAGAGGCTATCCTTCTATTCATCAAAGATAGGATAGCCTTCGTTATTATTTAATTTACTGTAACCTCTTTTTCAGTATGGTCATGTAGTTCCTCTTTTTCAACATGAACCTTTACTGTATTTGTTCCTTTTTCTTTAAAGGTATAATTAACTTCATATTCACCTGGTGCAACTTCTTTTGCATCAGTATAGCCATGCTTTCCTTGCTCATCTTTCCATGTTTCAATTCGCACGTTCGCTTTTTCAAGCGGTTTTCCATCATTCGTCATAAGATGAATCGTAAAGAGATTTTCTTTATTTGCATCAATATTTTCAGTGCCCATTAAATGAATCATTACATCGCCATGATGATCATCTCCACTGTGAGTTTCATGCTCACTCTTTTCACCATTACTATTACTAGTTGAGGTAGTAGTTTGAACTTTAAAATCCTTTTTAGGCATTGAATGTTGATCCCTAGCAGTAACATGGGCAATTACATAGTAATCTCCTGGATCAGTAAATTTGTATGTAGCTGAATAAATACCATCTGCACCATTTTTTGCATCAAGCATGGCAATACTATCTTCACCATTTTTACCAATTTCAAATTGAACTTCATCAGCGTCAGAAACAACTTTATTATTTTGACTAACTTCAGCACGTATTGTAATTTCTTTATTTAAATTAATATCGGATGTCGGCAGAAGTATATTTACATCAACTGGTTTTTCGACTACTGGTTCCTTCTTCTTCTCATTAGAACATCCTGCAGTAATCACAATGCTTACAATTAATAGACTTAATAATTTTTTCATATGTATTACCTCCTAAGAAGTTATGTATTAAACGCGCTTTGTCAATCTGATTTGAGTTAGTCTATGTAGCTAATAAATTCACAAAAATAAATCTATCACAAAAATGTGATAAAAATGTGATGTAATTCAAAAAAAAAGAGACCTTCCTTAGTAAGTCCCCATTTTGAATTATTTTATTCACGTAATGATTTTTTTTCTTTCGATTCCATTAATTCTGTTATACGCTTTTCTTCTTTCAGCGATGCCTTTTTAATTAAATAAAAAGTAATAAATGCACCGATCATAAAAATAATTAATGAAATAACGGCAGGTATATACTCTGTTTTATCTTCAGGAAAATATAAAAACTCCATCATAGTCCCATCACTCCCACTGCCAATTATACAAAGTATCCTATAATAATCAAAGTAAAATGAGGTATTGTTCAAAAGATTCTTCACTGATAATTAAATAATTTAATTGACAAGGTTGTTTTTCAACAAAATAAAAACCAACTGATTTAAAATCAATTGGTTTTTAATATGAAGATATTCTTTTCTTTAGTAATGAAAAATCAATTAAGTCTCCTAAAGTCGCCGGTGCAGGTTTTTTCATGTATTGCTTATCTTTTTCTACTAATTTATAAATATGATATGTTGTTAATGCATCGTCTAGTGCTTTGTGGTGATTTCCAGTTCCATCTTTTCCATACTCTTTCATTGCGTTCCAAAGGCCAGTTTGATTTTGGTTACCGAAGAAGGTTTTATACTCAAGACATAAGTCTCTTACTTCCCCATGAATTGGGAATGATAAATTCGCAGCCTCGCAATTATGTTTTAATACTCTCATATCCATATTGCCCCAAGTAATTACCGTGGTTCTATAGTTTTTTGTCGCTTCATTTAATATTTCTCCAAGTTCATTTAATTGTATTCCATGATCGACATTTTCTTGAGAAATATTTAGAAACCTTTTGCATCTTGAGGATAACGTTGGAAATTGCAGCGGTTTAACAAATGAAGAATATGTTTGATTAATCTCATCATTAATGACACTTACAAAACCAACTTCAATGATTTCCGGAAAAAATTTAATTCCTTTTGATTTTCCATCGGGCATTGTAAACTCAAAATCAATAAACAGGAACTGCTCTTTCATTTCCTCACCTCCAGAAAAATAAATTTTCTGATTTTTACTTATTGTCTTATATGATTAACGAATATTCAAGTAAGACAAATTTACTATTTTCAACTTTATTCCTTATTTTATTAATACAACCAATTTGTGTAAAAAATAACATAAGATACCCATCAAGATGAAAAATCGTGTTAAAATAATATCGTTCGTTTAATTAATTCTTTAAACGAATTAAAAAATAGAAAGTATATAGAGGGCTATTATGAAAAAAATTATTGGATTTATTATTATTATAATAAGCTTTCTTGTCTTTTATTTCACATCTCAGCAAGCTATGATGGCGTATGAGACTTCAAAACATATTCCCAAAAAGAAGGTAGAAGAACTGCCTGTTGTTTCTTTATCACAGAACAGTGTTTTTTATGATCGAAATAATAATCCTTTTTACATTCCTGCTTCTGGTGATAATAGAATTAATTTAAAAAGCGGTGAAATTCCGCAACTAGTAAAAGATATCTTTATTTCTACCGAAGATCGATATTTTTATTCCCATAAGGGTATTGATTTATTTGGAGTTGCTAGGGCATTTATGGTGAATGTTTCGAATAGTGGAATAGAACAGGGAGCTAGTACAATTACACAGCAACTTGCAAGAAACTTATATTTAACTCAAGCACGTACAGTCGAACGCAAAATAAAGGAGATTCAAATCTCTTTACAACTTGAAAAGCAATATTCTAAAGATGAAATTTTAGAAATGTACATTAATACAATTTATTTTGCAAATCGAAACTATGGAATTGAAGCTGCAAGTAAAGCATATTTTAGCAAATCGATAAAAGATTTGAGTATTGCACAAACAGCTTTCGTATGTACAATTCCAAATAACCCAACTTTATATGATCCTTTGAAAAACTTTAATAACGCTAAAAAGCGTCAAGAAAGAATTTTAGGTATACTTAGAGATCAGGGAAAAATCACTGAACAACAGTATACTACTGCCATGAAAGAAAAAATTACGCTAAAGAAAGATAGTAAAACACAGGAATATCCTGATTACTATTCTTACGTAGATTCTGAGCTGAAGAGTATTTTAGCTGGTAAAAAAGGAAAATTTAATACTAGCAAGCTATCAGTAGCTCAACAAAGTGAATTAAAAAAGTTAAAAACTGTCCAAGAGAGAGCATTATATTTACAAAATCAGGGCTTAAAAGTCTATACAAGCTTAAATCCATCGGTACAACAAGTGACAGTCAACGCAGTTAATCGAGGAACACTCTCAACAAATACACAGGGCGCAGCAGTTGTAGTAAAAAATGATACACATGAAATTATTGCAATTTCTGGTGGAAGAAACTATGAACCTCACAATCTAAATCGAGCATTCCAATCATATAGACAGCCAGGTTCAACAATTAAACCATTACTAGTTTATGCACCATATATCGAAACCTTTGGTGCTACACCGGATTCAAAAGTAAATGCAGATAACTACTGTAAAGGCACGTATTGTCCTAAAAATGATAGTAAAAAAGAATACGGGGATGTAACTATACGTACTGCTATGCAGAACTCATATAATACAGCTGCAGTTCGATTATATGAGCAACTTACACCACGTATAGGTTATTCATACTTAGATAAGTTTGGGTTTAGAACGATTACAAATGAAGACCGTATAGAGCTAGGTCGTGCTCTTGGTGGCTTCAATGTCGGTATGTCACCATTAGAAATGACAGATGCATACTCTACATTTGGTAACAATGGAGTATTCTATGAAAATACCGCTATTAAAAAAATCACATTACGAGATGGTACCGTATTATACGATAATGAACCTAAAGCAATTCGTGTTTACAATCCATCAACGAACGAAACTATGAGAAGCATGTTAAACTCTGTAGTAAAAGATGGTACTGCTAAACATATCTATATGCCGTTAAACTATATTGGCGGTAAAACAGGTACAACTAACGATAATACGAATCTATGGTTCATGGGATTAACTTCAAATTATACAATTGGTACGTGGATTGGTAATGATAAGCAAAGAATTCCAATTGCAAAAAACTATTCTTATCCACCTACTCAGCGCATATGGCAAAATATCGTTGTGAATGGCCAATTATATTAATCTATAAACAAAAAAGTAGCACTTTTGAGATAATCAAAAGTGCTACTTTTTTTAAAATGGCATTGAAGTTTTAAATTTAGCTAGAACTGTAAAAGCGCCATATACAACTCCGCTTCCTACTAATCCCCAAATAATTAATTGGATCATAATAAAACCAATGACACCTACAATTGTATAGTTAGATCTTTGCTTTATTAAAAATAAAATATAAAATGCAATTACTGATACTACTAAAATAATAGCAATATACACTAAAGATTTATTTAAAAAGATAGCAATTAATCCACCTATTAAAAAGACAAAAGAATATTTCTTGGTTGCTAATAAGTCTACTCCTTCATTGTCCTTTGAGAATAGTAGTAGCGCAAATTGCCAGATCATATCAGAAATTAATTTGAATCCACTCAAAACTAAATAGAAAAGAAATGCTATACCTAGAAATGTAAGGATTCTAATTTCCTTCTCTGGAAGTAGATCTGTAAGTGGTTGTAGAATACCAGATACTGATAAAAAGTTTATAGTCATTTGAAAGAAGTTTAATGTAATGGCGACCGTAAACATAATTATTGATAAAAGTGCATTAAAGCCTGTGAAATATATATTTTTCATCGAATGTCTCCTTTCTTCTCTATCTCAAGAAATTTCTAATTCCTTAAATAGAGGATGTCTCACTTATCTTCGAAATTTTATATTCACAACTTAATTATTTTACCATAAGTTTAAGATAAAATTGATGAGTTTCTATTTTTTCTTTTTAGAAATAATCATTTTAAATTACATTTTAATATTTAAAAACCTGACTGATTCGTTTAACAAGTGTTATTAGTTTGATATCCTTAGTCATAAAAAAAACTGCTAAATTACATTTATAATTTAGCAGTTCTTTATGTTAATTTCGTTTATCTTTAATTGCAACTGTACATCTCGAGATACAAACTAACTGCTCATCCTCGGAGTAAATTTTTATATCCCAAACCATTGTCGTTTTTCCAGTATGTACTGCAGTTCCGATTGCTGTTACGACACCGTCACGAACAGAACGTATATGATTTGCGTTTATTTCAAGGCCAAAAGCAAGTTGATTCTCTTGATCAATCATCGAAAACGTTCCTACACTCGCAACTGTTTCAGCTAAGGCAACTGAAGCACCACCGTGTAAATAACCAAACGGTTGATGTACTTTTTCCGTTACCTCCATTTTCATCACTACTTTGCCTTCTTCAACAGACTCTATCGTCATGCCTAAAGCATGCATTAATGTCATTTTCTCTTCCATTACTCCTCCACCTCTCTATTAAAGCTTACTTACTTAAACATCTCTGTTTTCGTCATACTCGTTTGAACAAAAGATTATGTTTAATACATTTTATTTTATTATAAAATTTTACTTATTTTAAATTCGAGATAATGAAAAGATTTTCCTTTTATTCAAAATAAATATCCGATTAACGTTTTAAACCCCTTGCTATTAATGCAAGGGGCATGTTTTTATAGTACACCATCAAATCGCTTTTCTGCATATTCTTTTAAACTACTCATTTGTTTTACTACAATTCGTTTTGTGAACCAACTGAATATGAAGCCTGTCATTATTGCTACTACTGAAGACATTTCCAAGCTACATTCATAATCTAATCGGGTTTGATTTGATTCAACAGAAAAAAAGTGATAGACTGCATCGGCTGTAAAATTAGTATGCTTTAATCGAATACCTAATTCTTTTGGCGGGCTATAAGAAATGATTTCACCATCATATTCTCGAATTTCCCCGTCTTCTTCTAACTTTTGCTTAAACTTATGACCAACTGGTTTTTCTCTGTTAAAATTTTCGTCATACTTATTCTCTATGAAACCATCCATCCACTTTTTTATATGCTCATCTGAATCAACAACTTCAAAAACAGCTTCGATTGGTGCATTAATGATTAAGCTATAATTTATTTTTTCCATAATCTATTCTCCAATTTGATTCTTTGATTGCTGTCTAAATACTTGTAACGAGTTTTGTTCATTCAATTCTTTAAGATCTGATTCAGTAAATCTTCCTGACCCTTGCTTTATTATATAAACAGCCAATTTCTTCTTTCCCCAATGCTCAAATACATCACCAACAGTTTGAAAATACAAATCCAAATGATGTCCCTTTACTGCAGCACCTTTATCTGCTACTACTCCATATCCATACCCAGGAATAAATAATACCGTTCCGATCGGAAATACGTTTAAGTCGGCTGCAATGGTTGAAAATAAATCCCTCTTTACTTCGACACCTGAATAAGTGATTCCATATGAATGGTCTTTAGGACTTTTTCCTGTCGATTCTCTTCCAGCTGTATACCCAGTTGCAGTAACTGTTACCTTTTTATAATTATTCCAATTCGTATTATGTTCAATGTTTTTTGCCATCGTAATCATTATGCTTTCATTTGTGATTGTTTTATTTTCTTCAGCAAATACTTTATTTATTGCAATTGAATCACTAAACCAGCCTTTTATAGTACCGACTTGAATATTTGCAAAGATTTTTAAAGAAGAAAACAAAGCAATAATGAATAAAATAGATAAAATAACACGTCTAAATAATTTTTTATTTATACCCAATGAATCATTTCACTCCTTTTCATCTTTTCATCTTTCCCTAAAACAAAAAAATTATAAAAAAAAACTTTCTCATACATGAGAAAGTTAGAAGTTAGAACATTTGATATCCATTTTTTCTTAATGAAAGGATTACTACTCCTGACATAATTGCCCCTACTAAACCAGCTGTTAAAATAACAATATCACCTGTTCCTACTGCCATAAAGTTTGTTTTTAATGTCTCAAAAGCTGCAGTAGTATTCGTAAAATATTTTACCGTACTAATCTTGTCCACAATCATAACGATTAATAGTGGATAGATTACTACCATAAACCAAGTAGTTCGAAAAAGCATATTTGCAAGGAAACCGATTCCAAAAGCTAAAACGAAAAATAACAAAATTGAAATTAGTAAAACTGGAATACTCATCACCATATAAAAAACACCCCACATTTTTTCTATATACAGTGTAAAACCTTCTTGTCCTATCGTCAATTTTAAAAATATTCAAATTATTGAAAAATTATTTAATGAAGTGATAGGCTGTATATTGGAATTGATCTCCTGGGTTTAAACCTTTAACCACATTCATTGGTTTATTCGGAGGATTTTCAATTAAGTATTTAATTAGTAATGAAGATGTAGGATCCTTTAGTAGCTCTTCTTCAGTAATAAAACGTGCATCTGATAACTCTTCTTCTTGAATCGATATCGTTGTATCATCTGCCTGTAATAAGAAAATCAACATATTATCACTAATTTCTTCACGAATAACGCCAGTCCTAACACCTATTAAACCGATTAAGGTTGCATTTACGCCTGTTTCCTCTTTAATCTCTCTTAAAACTGCTTGGTCAACAGTTTCATCTTGTTTTACAAAACCTGCTGGTAAAGACCATAAACCTTTTAAGCCACTATATTTTTTCTTTACAACTAACCATCTTCCATCAGGGTCTTTCACTAACCCTGCTACTCCTAGCCATACACTGCTTCTTTTACTCATCATTATGACCACCTTTTCGATAAAGAAAACTCGCCGATTGGCGAGCCTTTAGGCGAAGACAGAGACGTAGTTGAACTTATACTTAATACTAAAAATTGGAAACTACGTCAACTTCTTGCTGCCAATTCACACTTGAATAATGTACAAAGAAAAAGCCCGACTTAAGTCGAGCTAATATGCTTATAGTAAGTTTAATTTACCTTTTTTAAGAACTAACATTGGTCCACCAAGTACGAATAAGTAACGGTTATCGATTACTTTCTTCATAAATGAAGCTTTCCAACCAGTTAATTTTTTACCGTAAACTACGCCAATTGCATCATCATGTCCTAATGAACATACTGTACCCTTAATGTCTGGTGTGAATTCTTCTAATTCACCTTTTCCACGAACTAGTACTGCCAAGTTGTGTGCAACATTAAATCCTTGTTGGATTGCAATTTGTGCTGTTGGTGGGTATGGACGGTTACTTGCTTCGTCAATTAATAAAGCAGAGTCACCAACGATAAATACATCGTCATTTCCAGGAACACGCATATCTTTTGTAACTTTTACACGTCCACGCATAGCTTCAAAACCAGATTGCTCTACTAATGCATTTCCACGTACACCTGCAGCCCAAACAACTGTTGCAGAGTTGATTTTCTCTTCTACATCACCTTTAGCAACGATAATTCCTTCTTCAGTACATTCTTTAATAGCTGTACCAATTTTGAATTCTACACCTTTTTTCTCTAATTGAGAAACTGCATAGTCAACTAATTCAGGATCAAAACCTGGTAATACCATTGGTGCAGCCTCTACGCAAATAATACGAACTAAATCACGATCGATATCATATTCTTTACATAATTCTGGCACACGGTTTGCAAGTTCACCAACAAATTCAATACCAGTAAATCCAGCACCACCAACGATAATCGTTAATAACTCTTCGCGCTTTTCAACTGGAGTGTTGTAGTATTTAGAGAAGCTGTACTCAATATGCTCACGAATTTGACGAGCAGCATTGATGTTAGCAATTGAGAATGCATGTTCTTTTAAGCCTTTAATTCCAAAAGTTTCTGACTCAAAACCAAGTCCAACTACTAAATAATCATAGTCTAATTCGCCGTTAGAAAGAAATACTTTCTTCTCTTCAGGTTTGATTTGAGTAACAGTATCTTGAATAAAGTTAATTTTATCTTGATTAATCACGTCTTTAATATCAAGACGTGTACGGTCATGGTGTAATGTACCTGCTGCATTTTCATGTAACCATGTTGCTTGGTAGTGGTAGCTGTTTTTATTTACTAGTGTAATGTCCGCTTCATTTGCTGATAATGTTTTTTGAAGTCGAGTTGCAGTAATAATTCCACCGTACCCAGCTCCAAGGATTACAATCTTAGGCTTATTCATGATATACATACCATCCTTTTAAATTATATTAAGTACCTACAATTTGCTGTAATATCTCTAAATTTATAACTAAGCTCAATGGTGAGCAATCTAAATCATTATAAATTAGTACATAAGTGAGCAAACGATTATATAGGGATATTTGTCTAAATATTTCGTAATAATTGTCACAAAATGTTAACAATTAGCCTATAACAATATTAAAGTTTTTTGTTTAAGATTTCAAGCATAAATCTAATCGGTAGAATTATCGAAATATTAAGCAAAATTGGTTATTTTTTGATTCACACCTCAGTTTAACGGTATAAAATATGATATTATTCTATTATAGATGACATGCATTTATACATGAGGGGGATACTTACGTTTATGAAAAACGAAAAAGTATATGATATTACGATTATTGGTGGAGGCCCAGTTGGTTTATTCACTGCTTTTTATGGTGGAATGAGACAAGCCAGTGTAAAAATCATAGAAAGCCTTCCACAGCTTGGTGGTCAATTATCTGCACTTTACCCTGAAAAATACATATATGATGTAGCTGGCTTCCCAAAAGTACGCGCTCAAGAGTTAGTTAATAATTTAAAAGAGCAAATGAAAAAATTTAATCCTACCGTATGTTTAGAGCAATCAGTTCAAATAATTACTAAAGGTGACGATGGAGTATTCCATTTAGTTTGTAATGATGGTTTTGAGCATTATACAAAAGCTATTATCATCACTGCGGGAAATGGTGCATTCCAACCACGCAAACTGGAAATCGATGGTTCTGAAAAATTCGAAAAAACAAACTTACATTACTTTGTAGATGATATGAATAAATTTGCTGGTAAACGAGTTGTTGTTTTCGGTGGCGGAGATTCTGCCGTAGACTGGTCATTAATGCTTGAACCAATCACTGAAAAAGTAACACTAGTTCACCGTCGTGATAAATTTAGAGCTCATGAGCATAGTGTTGAAAACTTAATAAACTCTAAAGTAAAAGTAACAACTCCTTGGGTTCCTGTTGGAATCGTTGGTAAAGAGCGTATTGAAAAAGTTGTACTTCAAAATGCAAAAACTGAAGAGCGTATTGAAATCGAAATTGATGATGTAATTGTTAACTATGGTTTTGTTTCGTCTTTAGGACCAATTAAAAACTGGGGCCTAAACATTGAAAAGAATAACATTGTTGTTAACTCACGCATGGAAACAAATATTCCAGGTATTTATGCAGCTGGCGATATTTGTACATATGATGGAAAAGTTAAGCTAATTGCTTCTGGATTTGGCGAAGCACCAACAGCAATCAACCATGCTAAAACATATATTGATCCAACTGCGAAAGTACAACCAGGTCATAGTTCTTCAATGTTCTAATATATAAGATTTTAATCATAAGAACTGTCTTTTAATAGGCAGTCTTTTTTTAATCTTACTTGTGATACTTTGAACAATATACATCATAATTCGTGAATCATTTCACAACCAACTTCATAAAAAACCAATTCGAATTTTTATCTACACTATATAATAGTACACAACTTCAAAAAAGATTCAATAATTTACCCTGAATTTGTAAAAATATTAACAATTAAGAATTTTGCCTAGTTTGTTTAATAGAAAAAATAGGATACAAAAGTATCCTATCAGTTTGTAGACAAAGTACTAAAAAATTGATTTAGCACTCTTCAGGTGAACCTGCATTCGTAGCTGTTCTAAAACTTGAACCACATCCACATGATGCGATTGCATTTGGATTATCGATTGTAAATCCTCCGCCTAGTAATGACTCTTTGAAATCAATTACAACTCCTTTTAAAATAGGAGCACTTTCATTATCAATTAAAAACTTAATGCCATTATATTCTAATTCTGTGTCATCATCATTTTTTTGTGGATCGAAACCAAGTCCATATGAAAGTCCAGAGCAACCTCCACCTTTTACTCCTAAGCGAACAAAAGTATTTAGATCTTCTTCGTTTTCAATCATTTCTTTAATTTTTAAACTTGCTTGTTCAGTAACTGTAATCATTTATTTCACTCCTCTTTGAGTATAGTATATGCCTTCTGTTATTGTAACTGCTGGGCCTTTCATCCATACATCCCCATCAGTAGACCAAGTAATTTGTAAATCTCCACCTTGCAGGTGAACAGTTATCGGTTCATCTCGTTTATATTTACCTTCTTGTATCATAGCGACTGCTGCAGCACAAGCTCCTGTTCCACAGGCCTGAGTTACACCAGAACCTCGCTCCCATACAACGAAATTTATCTCATTATGAGGCAAACATTCGATAAATTCAACATTTACGCTTTCCGGAAATAAATCATGTTTTTCAACAATTGGACCTAAAGTTGTTAATGGTGCCTTTTTTATATCACTTACTTCAAAAACAGCATGTGGATTTCCCATCGAAACTGCTGAAAATTCATAGTTTTTTTCTTCATATAAAATTCTGTCCTTAGCAAATTCCTGATCATTACCAATCATTGGGATTCTTGATCTTTGGAATATTGGTTTCCCCATATTTACTGTTACTTGATTAACAATATTATTTTCAACATGTACTGTTGCTTCAACAATAGTACTGATTGTTTCAATCTTAAATGAAGTATTATTTGCAATTCCATGTTCGTATGCATATTTAGCTACACATCTTAGACCATTACCACAATTTTTAGCTTCTGACCCATCATTATTAAATACTCGCATTTTTACATCTGAAACTTCTGATGGACAGATTAATATCATTCCATCACTACCAATACCTGTATTAATATTTGAAACTTCAACTGCAAGTTTAGAAAGCTCTTCTTCTCTTAAATTTTCTTCAAACATATTTACATAAATATAGTTATTTCCTAATCCATGCATTTTTGTATAACGAAAAGAATTCATTTCCATGACTCCTTACTTTTTTTATTAATTCAAGTATAAATTTTAAATGAATTGAGCACAATAAGAACATCCCCCGTTTCTCGATATAGAAACATTTTAAGAGCTTCACTTAGGTGAATGCTCATTTTTTTTTGCATTAAATTTGCTAAATAATTAAGGATAGTGTACGTAATAAAAATAATATTGGTTAAAGTAATTAATCTAAAGAATAGTAATTTCCCCCTAATATTAAATTGTTTAAATTAGGGAATGTCGAGGGATGTAAAGCGTGTTTTGAGGAAGACTAAAATATTGTTGAAATAGCTCGAAAAATAAAAAAAGCACTGTTAATTATTAACAGCGCTTCTTATATTAACATATTTTCTTCTAAGAAAATATAAATATTATCTACTAGCTCGGTTGCGGTTTCTCCAGTAACTACTTCCCCTTCAACTAGTGCAAAAAGTGATAGACTACATTTTCCACAATATCCAAGGCAGCCATATTCTAGTATGTCTAGATTTGGATCACGTTCAAGCTGTTCTAAAGCTTTTTGTGCACCGTCAGCTAGGTTTTTTATACAAAATTCGACTAATGGTCTCACTATTTTTCACTCCTTGCTCCTCATAAAGTTACTCTTTTTTTTTTAAAACGTCAATCCTTTTGAGAATTAATGGAATGAGCTTTATTTTACCGAGTTAGGCGTTGTTATTTTAACATAAAATATATATAATATAATTGTCGAAAAATAGAAAATTTTTTTCATTCAACGCTAATAAAACAAAAGGGGAACATCAACTATGAAAAACCTCGTATTACTAGGTGCCGGATATGGAAATATTCGTGCTTTGTCACGTCTATTAACATCTGATTTACCTGAGGATGTTCATATCACATTGATTGATCGAAATTCTTTTCATTGCTTTAAAACTGAGTATTATGCATTAGTTGCAGGTACGGTTCCAGAGCAACACATTAGAATACCATTACCAACTCATGAGAAATTAAAGGTTGTATATGGAGATATTACTACAATTGATACGGCAAACAAGAAAGTAGAATTAAGCAATGGAAAATCAGTTTCTTATGATGATTTAATTATCGGTTTAGGTTGTGAGGATAAATACCATAATGTACCTGGTGCACCGGAACATACTTATAGTATTCAAACAATTGAAAAAACAAGAAACGCTTATGAAAATGTAAACAGTCTACCTCCTAATTCAGTAATCGGTGTTGTAGGTGCTGGTTTAAGTGGTGTAGAAGTAGCTAGTGAACTAAGAGAAAGTAGAAGCGATTTACAAATTTTACTTTTTGATCGTGGAAGCCGAATTTTATCAATGTTTCCAGAAAAACTTAGTTATTATGTACAAAACTGGTTTATTGAGCACGATGTAAAAATTGTTAGCAATTCAAACATTACAAAAGTTGAGAAAAATACTCTATTTAACCATGATGATGAAATTCATTGTGACGCTGTTATTTGGACAGCGGGAATTCAACCAGTTGAAGTTGTCCGCAATTTAGACGTAGAAAAAGACAATACAGGAAGAATCGTTGTAACAAAATATCATCACATGCCAAACGATGAGCATGTTTATGTAGTAGGAGATTGTGCATCATTACCATATGCACCTTCCGCACAGCTTGCGGAGGCTCAAGCAGAACAAATCGTTATGATTTTACAAAAAAAATGGAAAGGTGAAGACCTTCCAGAAGAAATGCCTAAAATAAAATTAAAAGGTATTATGGGCTCATTAGGTAAAAAACATGGTTTTGGACTATTCAATGAACGCCCACTTATCGGACGAGTTCCAAGATTAATTAAGTCTGGAATCCTATGGATGTATAAATACCACAATGGTTGATTAACAAATCATCTTTTTAGTTATACTTATATGAAAAAGCCCCTTAACTTAATTGTTAAGGGGCTTTTTTTTATTCTGTTTTGTCAGATTTAATAACTTCTTTAACACTTTCAACCATCCCTAAAAGCTTTGTAGCGTCTGTCGGAATAACAAGTTTTGATGCGTGACCGTAAGCTACTTTTTCTAAAGCTTCCATTGAACGCAATTGAACCATTTCTTTAGTTGGCGCTGCATTTCTCCAAACATCTAACACAACTTGTTCCCCTCTAGCTTTCGCTTCAGCAAGTTTAATGATTGCTTCCGCTTCCCCTTCAGCGCGTAAAACTTGTGAATCTTTATCACCTCGGGCTTTTTCAACTTGGCTTAAACGTTCCCCTTCTGCTTCAAGAATTTTTGATTGCTTTTCTCCTTCTGCTTTCAGGATTTTTGATTCTTTTTCACCTTGTGCATTTAATACTTTTTCACGACGTGTACGTTCTGCTTGCATTTGTCTCTCCATCGCATTTTGAATATCAACAGGTGGAATAATATTTCGGATTTCTACACGATTAACCTTCATTCCCCATTTATCAGTTGCTTGGTCAAGAATTGCACGGAGTTTATTATTAACTGTATCACGACTTGTTAAAGTTTCATCTAAATCTAATTCCCCTATTAAGTTACGTAAAGTAGTAGCAGTCAAATTGGAAATCGCAGACAGTGGATTAGCAATTTCGTATTCATGACGCACAACATCAGTTACTTGATAAAAGACAACTGAGTCTACTTGGATACTAACATTATCTTTTGTAATCATTGATTGTGGTGGAAAATCTACTACAGTCTCACGCAATGTTTTTTTACTAGCTACACGTTCAACAAATGGCATTACAACGTGGATTCCACTCTCTAATTTACGATGGAATTTCCCTAATCGCTCTACTAGATATACTTCAGATTGTCTAACAATACGAATACTTGATAACAAAAGTAACACAACAAATAAAACAATAATACCAATAATAATTGGACCAACCATAGAACTTACATCAGACATAGCACTTCTCCTCAATTAGTTATTTTTCACGTATAAAGTTGCACCTTCTATTTTTGTTACAATGACCTTTTCATTTAAAAATAATGGTTCAGTAGAACGGATTGTCCATTCGTCACCATAAACTTTAGTCGTTCCTACTGTATCATCATTTATTTCAACAGAAGCTACAACGACCTCTTTACCAACTAATGCATACACTCCATTTTCTATCGTTTTATGCTGGTGGATTCTTTTTGCAAATTTCTTTGTACTAAGCCACAAAATTAATGCACTAATTATAAAAACGATAAAAGTAAAGGTGTTTGATCCTGTTAAATAATTTACAACTGATGCTAAAATGCTCGCAATACCAATCCATAAGAATACAAAGGTTAACGAAAACATTTCGATAATAATTAATAAAACTCCAATTACAAATAAGCTGATCGCAACCATTCCACCCCTCCTCCCAATTCTATATATATGCCAAAAATTGTAATTTATTTATGCTATACCTTTATTCTATCATGTAAATCTTCAGCATTTTACATAAAATAATGAATTTTATTAAAACATTTTAATTTTTTTGGATAAGAATCAATACAATAAGAACCCTACAAAAAACATTTTATAAACAATAAAAAACCCCTTACATTTTTGTAAGGGGTTAATTCATTATAGTTCAATAGCGTTATAAACATCTTTTAATTTTGGATTACCTTCACCAACAACGTTTCCATTTACTAATACTACTGGATAGAAAAATTCATCATTTCTAACTCGTTCAGCGAAATCTTCTTTTTCATTATTCTCTACATTAAATATATCAATGTATTGAAAATCAAAGGCTAAGTCAGGATATTTTCTTCGAAGTGCAGCTTGAAGCCATTCAAAAGTTTCAATTGATGATGGCATTCCTACACAACTTGCACATATTACTTCAGCTCCAAAAACTTCCACTAAAATTTTATTACTCATTTTCTCCTCCTAGCATACAATAAGGGTGTGTCCAAAAATAATTTCAAACACACAAAGTACTCTGTAATAGATTTTTTCCTCTTAACTGATTATAATAAAATTAGTGAAAGGAGTCGATATGAATGGACATGAGAGAACAAGTACAAGAAGTTTTAGATAAATTAAGACCGTTTTTACTACGTGATGGTGGAGACGTTGATTTAGTTGATATTGAGGATGGAATTGTTAAACTTCGCCTTTTAGGTGCATGTGGCAGCTGCCCAAGTTCAACTATTACATTAAAAGCTGGTATTGAGCGAGCTTTATTAGAAGAAGTACCTGGTGTAATTGAGGTAGAGCAAGTATTCTAATATATTTTCAATACTAAAAGAGAGGGTTTAAAACCCTCTCTTTTATTTTAGCCATTTAATTTCACGAATCCCTAACTTAGCAGTTGGTAGTCCGATCAAATCATAAAATCCACCTAAAAAAGATTCAAACTCACTTGTATTTTCAAGATAATTAACTAATTTACGCTCATACCTTTTACGATCCGCATCGCTCCTTGCCAAATAATATCCTTCAATTGTTTCAAAATAGTGTACGGGGAAAAGAAGTCTTGCAAATAATAAACGCCACGCAAAAGTAGATAATGGACTTTTCTTTTCATAACCATAAAAAAATGAGAGGATTTTCTTTTGATGATTATCAGGATTCTCTAAATATTCATCCCTCACCCATTCAGCAAGATCCCTGCTTGGATGATCGTAAATCCATTCAATCGGTACTTTCGCAAAATGAATTTCTTTCTGTCTTCGTTCAGTCATTTTTTGATGACAAATTGTTGCTGCATCAACAACTTGAGGAGTATCATCTAGTTCAGTATCTACAACATATTGAATCGCATTTTCAGTCATTCCGAGATAATAAGGAAAAGATTCAATAAATATTTGATCGAAAAAATTTTCGGGATGACTATTCACTTTACTTTGCCAAAATCTTTCTAATTGCTCTAAACGTTTTTCCCATAAATTCTTCCATTTCCCAATCCTATTTAATCTTTTCAATTCATCTGAATATTTTTTCCCTCTTAAATGAAAAATCGCCAGTTCTTCACCGTTATTATTACTGCGTTCATTTTGTCTGTTACTCTTAAATAAGGAATAATTATTTCCATCAATCTTACTCACATAGTACCCTTGAACATTTTGAACAAAGGTTGCGATCGATTGATCTCCGGTTGAGCTCATAAAATCACTTAAACTCTTCATTTCCTGCAAATCATCTTCTTTTAAATTTCCAATGGGCGCAAGAAAATACACCCTATTCCGCTGCCAAAACATGTAATATGACTGTACTTGAAGCAATTCAGCTGGTTGAATTTGATAATGAGTAAACATGTCTTGAATGATGTTTTGGTTGCGAATAAACATCATCACTCACATCCTTCTTATACCTACTTAATTAATATATATGTCACAAATCTAAAAACCTGTACCCTACTTTTTCACTTTCTATATATAAACCCGAATGGCCATACACAAAAAGGGAGAAAATGACGTAGTATATAACAAAAAGTGGAAGCGAGTTGGTCAGCCCCGACAAGCATAAGACTAAGGCCAAAAAAGGTTGCTTTTTACCTTTATTGGCATTTGGCTTATGACCTCGAGGGGCTACTCGCTGGAACTAGACATCACGAAAATGCGGAAGCGAGTTAGTCAGCCCCGACAAGCATAAGACTAAGGCCAAGAACTCGGGCGTGCTAATCACATGAACTTTACAAAAATATGAAGGCAAGTGGTTCAACAGATAAGACCTAAGTAATAAATTATATGCCTTAACAATTTTTTACTATGTTTAATTTTTTTTATAAAGGGGAATTTTGTTCAATATCGAATCATATATAATTAATCCTCTTATTTCTTAAAAATAATTTATAGTAAAAGTTTTAATTATTTTATGAAATTTCCATTTTAGTTATTTTTATAGTAATTAAATCAATCGATAAGGAAAAGGTGATGAAATGGACTATTTAAATCACGATTTAGAAAAGACTGCATTATCGTTAATAGAAAAAAGAGGTGTTACGCTCGATGACATTGCTGATTTAGTTTACTTTTTACAGAGTAAATATCATGAAAATTTATCTTTGGATGAGTGTAAACACAATGTTGAGAGAGTCTTGACAAAACGTGAGATACAAAATGCCATCATTACTGGTATTGAATTAGATATCTTGGCAGAGCAAGATAAACTACAGGAGCCTTTGTTGGCTATTATCAAAAAAGATGAAGGCCTTTATGGTATTGATGAAATAATTGCCTTATCGATCGTAAATGTATATGGTTCAATTGGATTCACGAATTACGGATACATCGATAAATTAAAACCTGGAATTTTAGAAAGATTAAACGATAAATCTACAGGCTTAGTAAATACATTTTTAGATGATATTGTTGGAGCGATTGCAGCTGCTGCATCTAGCCGACTTGCTCATCGCGCAGCACATAAAAAGGCTGATCAAATTAAAGCTGAAAATGAATAAAAAAAATGAGTGGTCTCATAAGTCAATCTACTTTGAGACCACTTTTTCATTTGAAGTATCACAAAAACCCCACAAGTAAATAAATTACTAGTGGGGTTTTTTTATGTCTAGATGTTTCATTAAATATATTTAATCCACTCTTCTAATGAGTCAACTGAATATGTTGGTTGCGTTTCGTAATTTGACAACATATCCCTTGTCGTTACTCCAGTATGAACAATCAATGTGTCAACACCAGTATTAATCCCAGCCATAATGTCTGTATCATAATAATCACCAATCATTAATGTATCCTCTTTTGCAACCCCAAGAACTTTTAATGCTTGTTCCATAATAATTGATTCAGGTTTTCCAATAAAAATTGGTTTTACTGTAGTAGACACTGCAATAACAGATGTTAGTGAACCATTTCCAGGTAATAAACCTCTTTCAGTCGGAATCGCTATGTCGCCATTAGTAGAAATAAATGTTGCGCCATTTCTTACAGCTATACAAGCCTTTGCTAATTTCTCATAATTAATACTACGGTCTAAACCACTAATTACAAAATCAGGATTTTCATCTGTAATTGTTAAGCCAACTTCCTCTAAGGCATATTGTAAGCCCTCTTCACCGATCATATAAACAGTAGCATCTGCCTTTTGTTCTTTTATGTAATTTGCTGTGGCATTACTTGTTGTAAAGACCTGTTCTTTTGTAGTTGGAATATTAAAGGAATTAAGTTTATCAGCAACTTGTTCTGGTCTACGTGTAGAATTATTCGTTACAAAAAGGTATGGAATATTTTTTTCCTTCAGAGCCTTTATAAAAAGACTAGCTTCCTCAATTTGCTCCTCGCCACGATACATAGTTCCATCTAGATCAATTAAGTATCCTTTATATTGTTTCATATTGCCACTCCTTACTAGTCAGGCTGTTCTCTCGGTATTACAAGTAAAACAGCGTTAGAATCAAATTTTACATAGAAAAATTAAGATTATTTTTCCTCCTCACTACTAAAAGCATTAATTACTCCAAGTTCCTTATCAAGAAAAGCTTGAACCGCAACCGGGAATTCCTTATATGCTTCTATATTTTCGCTTAATGTCGTCACTATATTTTCTGTAATTGAAGATGTGTAATCTTGTAATAAATGTTTTCGAATTGGAATTAATTTTTTTATCGATTCTCCAGTTGATGCAGTAATAACTTTTTCATCCATTAGAATATCAACAATGTCATCATAACTTCCTGGGTCCCTCATTATAAAGCCATCAATCATTGTATTTCCAATATCTAACATACTGTCAATCAAAAGATGTGTCATTCTTTCCAAAGCTAATTCTTCTATTTTATTTTTTGGTTGGCTGTTTGACGCATAAAATTTAAGCATTGAATTTAAAATTTCAATTCGATCTAATATGTTTTGACGATTTACAAAGTACATATGTACACTTCCTTCTCAATTCTATCTTCTACATTTTATGGACTTATATTTATTTTATAGCTAAATTCGAAAAAAATCGACAAATGAAAGCGTTTCTTACCGATTTTTGTTATATTATATAGGTGAATATTTTTCTGGGGGTTGGACTTTTGGAGCGTGAATTAGCACTTGAGATTGTAAGAGTTACTGAAGCAGCTGCCCTTGCCTCTGCTCAATGGATGGGACGCGGTAAGAAAAATGAAGCTGATGACGCTGCTACTTCTGCAATGCGTTCGATGTTTGATTCAGTAAATATGGCAGGTACTGTAGTAATTGGTGAAGGTGAACTCGATGAGGCACCAATGCTTTATATAGGTGAGAAATTAGGAACTGGTAATGGACCAGAAGTAGACATTGCAGTTGATCCTCTAGAAGGAACTAATATCCTTGCAAAAGGCCATGCAAATGCAATGGCAGTAATCGCAATTTCTGATAAAGGTAACTTATTACATGCACCTGACATGTATATGGAAAAAATAGCTGTTGGTCCTCGTGCTGCTGGTAAAATATCATTAGATGATCCGATTGAAAAAACGATAGATATTATTGCTGAAGCAAACAATAAGCGTGTACTTGATTTAACCGTAATTATCCAAGAACGTCCTCGTCACGAGGAAATTATTGAACGAATACGTGAAAAAGGTGCTCGGGTTAAATTATTTGGTGATGGAGATGTCGGTGCTGTTATCGCTACAGCATTACCTCATACCGGAATTGATCTCTTTGTAGGTACTGGTGGCGCACCAGAAGGTGTTATAGCCGCTGCAGCGATAAAAGCCCTTGGCGGTGACATGCAAGCTCGATTAGTACCAATGAATAAAGAAGAAGAACTACGTTGTATGGATATGGGCCTTAATAACCCAAGACAATTATTAACATTAAATGATTTAGTAAAAGGTGACGATGCAATTTTTGCTGCTACAGGCGTTACTTCAGGTGAATTACTTGAAGGGGTTACTTTCTTAGGTGGAGACTTAGTCGAAACTCATTCAATAGTAATGAGAAGTAAAACGAAAACTGTGCGACATATTAAAGCACATCACCATTTAGGATACAAGCCAAATCTTATTTTAGTATAATGGAGGAATAAAAAAATGTCAGAACGTTTTTTCTTATATGATGACACTATTCAAGCAAAGACTCGTTTTGTAAGCTTTATGGGAGAAGAGCAAAGACATGATCTTGCTTTAGTATATTCTGATCGTCATTATGGCAAAGTTATGATTATGGATATGCAAAGTAATCGTTTTGCAATTATTGGTTCAGATGATTTAAAAGAAGAAGGTTACTTAGAATTCGCTTTCGGAATTTCTGAAGAAAAGGCAGCTGAATTATTAGATTTTCTAAGTGAAATTATTTTCTAATTTTTCGATCCTGTGGATAAATAATTTATTTTTACTAAATAATCTGAAAAAAAGTGGATAACTAAAAAGTTGTCCACTTTTTTTGTGATTAAGTCTTTAGTTATTCACATTTTTGTTGAAAGATTCAAACTTATCCACAAGGTTTTTATTCTTTTAAAAAATCAAAAAATATTTTATCCACAAAATTTGTTTATGTAAGATCAAACATCTTTCAATAAAATTCTTAGTGCTTCTCTTTTATAAACAAAAAAAAAATGAGGTTTCCCCCATCATTTCAGTGTATAGATAAAGTTCTATAAATTTGATTTCAGACTGATTACAAGCGTGTGTCTTTCCAGGCGCGAAGCCTGGCGAGGAGCGGAATTAACCTAAACGGTAATGAGCACCGCAGACAGGCGAAGCAACGAAGAAAGCGAGCGTTTGGCGGGCAGTCTGAAACGATGGGTATCCCCAGCGTTTAATTTTTTACTTTCTTAACTACAAAATATTTACATCCAAAATTACAATACTCATAAATATATTCACGTAATGTACTTATTTTTGAATCATATGGAACATTTTTTTGAGAATCATCAAAAAATCCTCTAAGTCTTAGTTGCTCATAGCCCCAATCCCCAACAATGTAATCATACTTTGAAAGGATCTCTGCATATCTCGCTTTAAAGGCTTCTTCATTGAATCCTTCACGGTAATCTTCAACTACTTCATAGCAAATATTCTGTATGCAAACCAATTTGTATTCTCCTTCCTTTTACTCCCATAAATATGTAACAAATATTTTGGCATACTAATTTTACATTGATTATTAAAAGGTGGTATTTAATATGCGCAAATATTTAGTTTGTTTATTAACCTTATTTTTATTAACAGGATGTTCATTCGGTCCGAGTCATTCGAGACAGTTCGATTATGAGGACGTAACATATAAAAATGAACATCGAACAAATCCAACACCTAAACAATTAAATACAAAGCCGATGGATTTAGGCGATGTAAATGCTAAAATGTCAAATAACTCTTACAAAGATTATGGCTTTTCTAGACTACAAAAGCAAGATGTTTTAGGTAAAGATGGTGAATATACTTTAACAATTGATAAACAAGAAGTATCAAAATTCATTTCTTATTTAGTTGTAAAGCTTCCTGATATAGACGATGCAGCTACACTAGTTACAGACCAAGAAGTATTGATTGCTTATCGATCAGATGGTGATAAATCATTAGCTAGAAAACAGGTTGAAAAAACTGCTCAGTCTGCACTTCCTAGTTACTATCATATCTTTACTTCAAATTCGATACAAAATATTAATAATATTGAGGACCTAAATAAATATGGTCAGCTTAATGATGGACAATTAGAGCAACAAATAAAGGATTTGGCTGAAGGTTTTGATGTGGATAAACAAAGTATGCATTTTGATCAGATTTCAAAGTAAAAAATAAAAGCACTAGCATAGGCTAGTGCTTTTTTATTATGCTTGTTTAGCAGCTTCTACTTGTTCGTCAGCATGGTATGATGAACGAACTAGAGGACCAGCCTCACAGTGTGAGAAACCTTTTCCTAAAGCAATTTCTTTTAGGGCTGCAAACTCGTCAGGAGTATAGTATTTTTTTACAGTTAAATGAGTTTTCGTTGGTTGTAAATATTGACCTAATGTAATGATATTTACACCTGCAGCACGTAAATCATCCATTGCTTCGTAAATTTGTTCATTTGTTTCACCTAATCCAAGCATGATGCTTGATTTTGTAGGGATGCTAGAGTTAATTTCTTTTGCTCTACGTAAAAATTCAAGTGATCTTTCATACGTAGCTCTTGCACGAACACGTGGAGTTAACTCTCTAACTGTTTCAATATTATGGTTCATAATATCTGGTTTTGCATCCATTAACATTTTTAGGTTTTCAAATTTCCCACCCATATCAGATGGTAAAACTTCAATTGTAGTAAATGGATTTGCTTTTCTAACTTCTCTAACAGTTTCTGCAAATACAGCTGCTCCACCGTCTCTTAAGTCATCACGAGCAACCGCTGTAATTACTACGTGCTTTAAATTCATTTGTGTTACTGATTCAGCAACACGAACTGGTTCTTGTAGATCAAGCTCAGTTGGTAAACCAGTTTTAACTGCACAAAAACGACATGCACGAGTACAAACCGCACCTAGGATCATAAATGTAGCTGTTTTTCTAACTGCCCAACATTCATGGATATTTGGACAACGTGCTTCTTCACAAACAGTGTGAAGATTTTTAGATCGCATCATTTTCTTTAATTCTGTGTAAGATTCATTTGTGTTTAATTTTATTTTTAGCCACTCGGGCTTTCTCAAATATTCTTCTTTTTTTGATGCCATTTGAAATTCCTCCAACGTTTATCGTTTACGACATATTTCATTTTCTCTTCCAATAGTTTATATATTACTACATTTTTCGCGGATATGAAAAACTTTCGTTTGATTATCTCTATTATCCCTATAATTTCCATTTATGAAAGTCGCTCCTTTAACCAAACTATATATGTAAATCAATTTAAAGGATGATGGATTTGAAAAAAATAATTGTACTTTTTTGTATGGTGGTTATCTTCATAATGCCATCATTTACAAATGCAGAAGAAAGCGATCAAGCTCAGCTTAATAAAGAACGAATGGCCTTATATAAAAAAGGTGAAACGCTAACTTTTATCCCTTGGTATTACTTTGCAGCTATAGATACTTATGAACGAAATGTACGGAGTGTAAGGAACGATATACCAAAACGCGAAAATGGGGTCCTTTCGATCTATATCAAACCAGAGGATTGGAGCGGCCTATCAAATCCGGTTAAGAAAGACACATACGCTCCTACTATCCATTTATTTAGCGGCATTGGTTTAGATGGGAATAACGATGGAAAAGCTTCATTAGAAGATGATGAGGATATTCTGTACACTTTCATTCATCGATTACATTTCTATGGCCCATCCAGGCAGTATATTCGAATGATGCTATGGGATTACTACCAAAGAGCAATAACTGTTGATATTATCGATGAATACGCAAGATTGTATCAATATTACGGAAAATTAAATATAGAAGGTAATGCCTTCCCATTACCAATTCGCAGTACACATAGTTATCGTAGTACATGGGGTGCACCTCGAAGCTTTGGTGGACGAAGAGTTCATGAAGGTACTGATATTTTTGCAAATTATGGTACTCCTGTAAGGTCTACATGCTATGGAGTTATTGAGACAAAGGGCTGGAATCGAATTGGAGGATGGAGAATCGGAATTCGAGACTTATATAATAATTATCATTACTACGCTCATCTAGGTGGCTTTAACAAAGACCTTCAAAGAGGGCAAGTAGTAGAGCCAGGAACACTTATTGGGTATGTTGGAAGTACTGGATATGGACCTCCAGGGACATCTGGAAAATTCCCTCCACATTTGCACTATGGTATTTACAAAGACAATGGTTATTCAGAGTGGTCTTTTGATCCTTATCCAAAATTACGTCTTTGGGAGCGTCAGGATAGAAGCAAATAAAGAAATCTCACCGATTGGCAAATTTCAGGTAAATTGAAACCATTAATGAGAAAAAGCAGACTAATCCTAGTGTACTAAGTTAGTCTGCTCTATTTTAAATTTATTTTTTTCCTTTTGTTGTTGATGGAATTTGTTGAGTATTTGGAGTAAATGGAATATAACTTGGAACTTCCCCATCGATAATTTCAGTAGCAATTGGGACTTCTACTTTCACCTTTGTTGATTTTGTACTAAACGGGATAATTACATTCATATTTACTTCTACATTCATAATAATTTCGACTACAGAATTATCAAATCCAAATGGCTTAACTTCTTGTGTAACATTAGCCACTGCATCACCAACTACAGAAAAGCGAACTGGTATAGTAGGTCCAAGTTTTCCTAAAAGTACTGTATTAGTAACGACCCCAATCGGTACTTTTAAATAAAGCCCCTCATGATCCGCCTTCATTTTCTTCATTTCTGCTTTTGATAAAGATAAAAATGATAAATCCCCATTTTCCACTCTACGTATATTTTCTTCAACATGCTTAGTAGTAGAACCAATTATTTTATTGATTAAATATGTATTCGTACTTATTATCGCCTTACCATTCTCATCAACATCCCGAATAATAATATTCTGCCCTTGCAGTTCCTTAGATGCTGATTCATACGCTTCATTGATCACTAAAGAAGCAATTCGTCTTGTTTGTTTCTCAGAATATTTTAAGATCGTCGGAGTAAAAATTTTATCAATTTCCCAAAAAGCATATAAGGAAAAAAATAATAGAACAATACAAATAACTACATATTTATTTGGAAATATATTACGAATTGTTTGTGTTATTTGAGTTGAATCAGTTTTAAATCCGCCAAAAGATTTTCTTTTTGAAACAAAGTATTTATTTTTTGGAACACGTCTGTACTTAAATCTCTTCATCGCATCCATGCCTCCTTACTAATGGGTATGCATGTCAATGCCTGTTCATTCTAATGGATTTGTACAATTCAAAATCGCTTTTTTTATTATTTGACCACACTCGATAATCTCTAATTTCAACTCATTATATAAATTCACTTCATAAGGAATACTTAATTTCCTTCCGTTTTCTTCAATTATCAGCACAACTGGACGATCTGTAGAAGCATCATTTTGTCTAAAAACGATTCCCTGTCTACCATCACTCAATCTTACTTGTAATCCCGTTGGATAAATGGTTAGTAGATCGCTAAATATGCTGATTAATTTAGCATCGTATAATTTATCCCTACCACTCATTAATAAAGTTAAACCTTCATGCGGGAGCATTGCTTGTCGATATACTCGATTTGAAGTAACAGCATCAAAAAAGTCGGCAATCCCAATAATCTTTGAGAAAAGATGCATCTCCTCACCACATAAACCTTTTGGATAGCCGCTCCCATTGATCCTTTCATGATGCTGTAATGCACAGTCCGCAACAATTGGATGAATAGAAGGTACTTGTTGTAGCATATCGTATCCAGCAATTGTATGTTGTTTAATGAAAGCATATTCATCTTCAGTTAAACGGTCCTGTTTATTTAAAATCTTTTTTGG
The DNA here is from genome assembly GCF_002575105.1 of Bacillus sp. AFS053548. Classification (NCBI taxonomy): domain Bacteria; kingdom Bacillati; phylum Bacillota; class Bacilli; order Caryophanales; family Bacillaceae; genus Bacillus; species Bacillus sp. AFS053548. The sequence goes on from NZ_NUHI01000020.1 coordinate 35,353, forward strand.
TATGGCCATCTTCCCGACATCATGTAAAAGTGCACCCAATCCAAGTAAATTAAGTTGGATTTTACTTAAATCTAATGCCGTTCCAATTCCTAAAGAATACATAGCCACATTTAGAGAATGAGTAAAAAGATACTCATCATATAGTAATACGTCAATCAATAAAGATAAAACATCCTTCTGTTGCCATAATTCGTTTTGCAGTGATTTTATAATTTCTTTAAGCCTAGATGAGTTTTTTTCTAAAGATAGCCCTCTTAAATAAAGATCTTCGCTAATTAATTTAACAAAAGCATCTTCTATTTTTTTTGTGATTTCAGTGCGAAGTTCGTCTGAAATAATTGTCTTTCCCATTAAATCTGATGATTGAGCATGTACTAAAACAAATGGAATAGCTAATTTATGTATTCGATTAATCATCTCTTCTGTTAAAGGAATATTTGCATTAACGATCATTTCTCCATGTTCATTATAAACCGGTTTTCTTAAGATCGTACCTGGAACAAGTGTTGATGCTTCAACAACTCTCATTGTTTTCTCCTTAAACAATTTTTTAATTAAATATATGGCTCTTCATAACAGTTAATACTTTATAATAATCAATTTTTTTAGACTTCATTTTCATAAAAAGCCACTAAAAAAATTTAGTGGCTTTTTTTATATCATCTTTAATAATGCGTCTCTTCCAATCATTCCTTTTTGAATACCTAACTTTTCTGCTTCAACAGTAATGGATTCTAAAGGCGCATTTAATAATTCTTCTATTGTTTTTACACCAACTGCTCGGCCTGCAATAATTTGACGATCGCGCAATCTTTCATTTAATAAAGCTACATCTAATGCTCCGCACATAATATACCCGTTATCATTCATAACGACCAATAATGTAGTTTTTGGAAGTAAAACCGTAACAGCATTAAATGTATGATTATCTATTTTAATTGGGCTTAAATTGATCAAGTTCAACGCTCCTTTCTCATTCTAAAATATGAGAAAAAAACAAAAGTGTAACCTGTCTAATCTTGATAAATTTTATACATCTTTTAAAGCCGAAAATAAAACATCACGAATAAATTCAGGCATAAAAAATCTTTTATGACCAGCATCTCGAATTGTAGGAATTAAATGACCAAATGTAAATAAATCCAAAGTTCCGATCGCATACATTCGATTTAAATCTAACATTTCACCATTAATAAATAGATCCTCTTTTTTTAAATGCTTTTTCTTATCTTTATTAACAATCGTGATTCCATCGTAAACCATTTTTCCAATTACTTTCCCTCTAAATCCAAAACCTTTCATCTTTAAATGAGTCAACTCTTTATCTTCACAACGATTTAAAACATTTAGTAATTCCTTACCAGACAAATTAACGACACAAGGATTAATAGGATGTGGGCAAATCCGATGAATGTCACCCTTAGTAACAAGCCCTTTTGTTAAACCTTCAAGTAAAATACCGGAATTTAGTATACTAATATCTGATTTAGTCCATTGGCGAAGTGCATTTGCTAATAATTTCAGTAATGGACTATATTTAAACCAATTTACACCCATGTTATTCGGTAGTTGTGTCACTGGTTCATTTAAAATTTCTTTACTTAATCTCATTAAATTAGCCAACATCATTTTCGTCATTTCATCTTGGTAATATGTTGGGACTGTATGTACTTCAGTAACTGAAGCTTCAGTATTTATAATACTTTTCGTCTCTTTATTTACAGTAATTAAAACCTCGCCTAAATAGTTACCGTGTTTCCCTGTTCCACAAAGTAAAGTTTCACCAACATACTCTCCATTTGGAAATAAATGATGAGTATGTGCGCCTAAGATAATATCGACTCCTGAAAATTGTTCAGCAATTCTCTGATCGTCTCTCATACCTAAATGAGAAAGTATAATGACAATGTCTGATTGCGCTTTGACAATTGGCAATATGTTATTTAACATTTCAAACGGATCTCTTATACTCCATCCTAAAGTTTCATAAAACACAGGATAAGCGACTGTTAAACCAATTACTCCTAGCTTTACTCCATTTTTTTCATATATTTCAAAAGGCTTGCTGAAACTCTCGGTACCTTCATCTGAAATGTTTAAATTACCAACTAATACATCAAACTCTGCATCTTCATAAAGGTTTAACAACTCACCTTTTGATAAAGTAATTCCTTCATTATTTCCTATTGTAATCGCATCAAACTTTGCATCATTTAAAAGTTCCACATTTCCTTTTCCTAAAGTAGCCTCCGAAATTGGATGAAATCGATCAACGAAATCCCCAATATCAAAAGTAAGGGTGGCCTCACCTTTTCCTTTAGCTATCTCTCTTTTAGACTTTAACAAACCGACGATTGTTGGCCACGTTTCAAAGTGGCTATGAATGTCATTTGTATGGAACAACCGAATATTTATAGTTTGATTTGTTTCCATTGTTCCACCATCCTTTTTTAAATATTTTCTATAATTAATTTTATGCCATAAAATAACACAACTAACCTTAAAATTAATGCGATTGTTTCAGTTTTTAATTTTTGATTAATATATGCTCCAATTTTCCCACCAAACCATGCACCAGGAATAAGTAAAAGAATGTAATAGAAATTTACTTCTCCTAATGTTATGTATGAAATCGAGCTTCCAAGAGTCGTAAACATAACGACAAACATTGAAGTCGCAACAGCTAACTGAGGTGGAAAACCAAATAAAAACGCCATCATTGGTACTAACAATATTCCTCCACCAATTCCAAATAACCCCGAGATGATCCCGATACAAATAGACAAAGAAATCGCTAATGGAAGACTATAGCTATATGTATATGCCTCGCCTTTATCATTTGTATATGTTCGTATAATCCCTTTATGTACTTCCTTTGATTTTTTATTTAATTTTGAAGAAACAAATAGAAAGACTGATATACAGATTAAAAATATACCAAAAAATAAAGTAAAGCGCTCTGTATTTAAAAGCGAATTGAGGTATGTACCTAGTAAGCTACCAGGAACACTACCTATTAAAAATAAAATACCACTCTTATAATCGATTCGTTTTTGCTTATGGTACGAAAGGGTGGATGAAAGTGAAGAAAACACAATTGTAATTAGTGAAGTTCCAACTGCAACATGGATTGGTACAGTCGAAAAAGCGGATAAAAAGTGATCAATATTCAGTAGCATTGGAACAATAATAATTCCTCCGCCTAAACCAATCAATGATCCGACTGTTCCTGCAGCAAGCCCTATACTGATGAGTATAAGAATTTGTAGAATGATATCCAACCTAAATTTCTCTCCTTTTTAAATACACTAAAAATCTATTTTCTCTTTAATTTACATAATAGTTTAACATAAAAAAACTCGGATTTCCCCGAGTATAATTAATACCTTTTTATAAACACTGGCTATTATTTTAATATACTTAAATTTGCAATCCAAGGTCCTACGTCAGTTTTGTATCTTTTTGCCATCACTCTTGTAATTTGAGTTATATGGGTCAGATCATGTACGACGAAAGTGGATAATAATTCTCTTAATTTAACAGGGCCCAAGTCAGGATGAATCCCTTCTAATTCTAGATGATTATTAGGGTCCACTAATAATTGTAGTTTTTTAATATTTTCAGTTCTTAAATTCTTAAATTCAAGCAGTCTTTCTTCTATTGATTTCTCATGTTTTTCATTTAAATGCGAAAAACGATCGAATGGCGGGAAATGGTTGTTTCCTTCTTTGTTAAGCATGCAGTTCAACCTTGTAATCCAATTTGTTTTTTCGCACTCAATTAGATGGTCGATTACTTCAGAAACATTCCAGGTTCCTTCACCTTCATTACAGTTTAACCAAGATTCAGATAAACCCGATAAAAGGGACTCTAATGATTTAGGTGTTCTTTCTAAAACTTCAATCGCTTCTTTAAAGTTAAAATTCATTAAAAACACTCCTCCATTTAAATTAAAATTCTGAGAAAGCCTTCTATAAATACAGTTAAATTTTACCATAAATAGCTACTTTAAATTAGATAAGCAATTAAATTTATTAGAACAAAAAGAGAAGTAAAGACTAAAAGTTCCAGCCTATGATGGAATCGAATTAACATTAACTATAATCCTTGCGATTTCAACTATTCTCATAGTTAGTTGTGAAAATGTGAAGTTTAAAAGGGAAAAAAATAATGATCTTCATTAGCTTAATTAAACCACTATATTTAGTGTCTTATTTTTTTTTAGAACATTTTACTACAGGCTGTATACATCATCTTACTATAAACTCAATCATTCAAGTGTCGATTACAAAAGTACACATCGTTTTAGACATCCATGCGGTACTTTTACTTGAATCTGGTGCATGTAAAAAATTTGTTTCACAACGTATAGACCATAAAACAATTAACACTACTGCAGAAACATATTTAGATATTCCTGAAAAAATAGAAGAAGACGAACTTCAAAAGTTCGTCTCCACTATAAACTCTATTAACCAATTGAACCTTCCATCTCGAATTTAATCAGACGGTTCATTTCAACTGCGTATTCCATTGGTAATTCTTTTGTAAATGGCTCAATGAAGCCCATTACGATCATTTCTGTAGCTTCTTGCTCAGAAATACCACGGCTCATTAAGTAGAATAATTGCTCTTCAGATACTTTTGAAACTTTCGCTTCGTGCTCAAGAGAAATATTATCGTTTAAGATTTCGTTGTATGGAATTGTATCAGAAGTTGATGCATTATCCATAATTAACGTATCACACTCGATATTTGAACGTGATCCAGCTGCTTTACGACCAAAGTGTACGATACCACGGTACGTTACTTTACCACCATGTTTAGAAATTGATTTCGAAACAATTGTAGAAGAAGTATTTGGAGCTAAGTGAATCATTTTAGCACCAGCATCTTGGTGTTGTCCTTTACCAGCAATTGCAATAGAAAGTGTAAGGCCACGAGCACCTTCACCTTTAAGGATTACTGCTGGGTATTTCATTGTTAATTTTGAACCAATGTTTCCATCGATCCATTCCATTGTTGCGTTCGCTTCACAAACAGCACGCTTCGTAACTAGGTTGAATACGTTATTCGCCCAGTTTTGAATTGTTGTATATCGGCAGTATGCATCCTTTTTAATGATGATTTCTACTACTGCAGAGTGAAGTGAGTTTGTTGTATAAACAGGAGCAGTACATCCTTCAACATAATGTACGTGTGCACCTTCGTCAGCGATAATTAATGTACGCTCAAATTGACCCATATTTTCTGAATTAATTCGGAAATATGCTTGTAATGGCGTATCAACTTTAACACCTTTTGGTACGTAGATGAATGATCCACCAGACCAAACAGCTGAGTTTAATGCAGAAAATTTGTTATCTGTTGGCGGAATTACTTTTCCAAAGTGCTCTTTGAAAATTTCTTCATGCTCACGTAACGCTGTGTCTGTATCAGTAAATAAGATTCCAAGATCAGTTAAATCTTGTTTCATGCTGTGGTAAACTACCTCAGACTCATACTGTGCAGATACACCTGCTAAATACTTTTGTTCTGCTTCAGGAATACCTAATTTATCAAATGTATTTTTGATTTCTTCAGGTACTTCATCCCAAGATTTTTCTGTTTTCTCTGATGGCTTTACATAGTAAGTAATTTCATCAAAGCGTAAATCAGACATGTCTCCACCCCATTGAGGCATTGGCATATCATAAAAATGTTGTAAAGATTTTAAACGGAAATCTAACATCCATTGTGGTTCATTTTTCATGCGTGAAATTTCTTCAACGATTTCTTTTGTTAATCCACGTTCCGAACGGAAGATCGATACGTCACGGTCATGAAAACCATATTTATAATCACTAATATCTGGCAAATTAGTAGACATTTTTCTTGCTCCCTTCTAATAGAAGAGGAAGATTAAATCTCAGATGTTACTCTGACTTTAATCCCTTCTCCATCGCTTTCCATGCAAGTGTTGCACATTTAATTCGTGCTGGAAACTTTGAAACACCTTGAAGTGCTTCAATATCATCTAAATCAATTGATTCATCATATTCTTTTCCAAGCATCATATCTGAAAATATTTGAGCAAGCTGTAAGGCTTCCTCTATTTTTTTACCTTTAATTGCGTGAGTCATCATTGAAGCTGACGCCATTGAAATTGAGCATCCTTCACCGTCAAAACGAGCATCTGATACAATTCCATCATCAACCTTTAAACGAAGTTCAATGCGATCACCACAAGTAGGGTTATTCATGTTTATTGTTACATCGTTTTCTGATATTGCCCCTACCCCTTTGTTACGAGGGTTTTTATAATGATCCATTATTACGCGACGATATAATGCATCTAGATCAATGTTTCGATTAATAGACATCGCTGAAATACTCCTTCGTTTTAACTAATCCTCTTACAAAAGCATCTACATCTTCTTTTGTATTATAAAGATAAAAACTTGCACGAGCAGTAGCAGATACCTTTAACCATCTCATTAATGGCTGAGCACAATGATGGCCAGCTCGAACAGCAATACCTTCTACATCTAATACAGTTGCAACATCATGTGGATGCACATCTTCCACATTAAACGTTACTAATCCTGCACGATGCTTCGGACCATAGATTGTTACTCCTTTTACAGTAGATAACTGTTCAAGTGCATAATTCGCAATCTCATGTTCATGCTTTTCGATATTATCCATACCGATTTCAGTTAAGAAATCAATAGCAGCGCCTAAACCAACTGCACCAGCAATGATTGGCGTTCCACCTTCAAATTTCCATGGTAGTTCTTTCCAAGTAGAATCTTGTAAGTCAACGAAATCAATCATTTCCCCACCAAATTCAATAGGTTCCATGTTTTCAAGAAGATGTTTTTTACCATAAAGTACACCAATACCCGTAGGAGCACACATTTTATGACCAGAAAATGCGTAGAAATCGCAATCTAAGTCTTGAACGTCGACCTTCATATGTGGAGTACTTTGTGCACCATCAACAAGCATGATAGCTCCATTTTGATGAGCAATTGCTGCAATCTCTTTAACAGGGTTAATTGAACCAAGTACATTTGAAACGTACATAATCGCAACTATTTTTGTATTTGAGTTAATTGTAGCTTTTGCTTGCTCAACGCTGATTGAACCATCTTCTTCTAACGGTATATATTTTAATGTTGCACCAGTAGCTTTAGCGACCTGTTGCCAAGGAATAATGTTACTGTGATGTTCCATATAAGAAATCACAATTTCATCTCCAGCTTTTAAGTTCGTTCTTCCGTAGCTAGCAGCAACTGTATTAATTGCAGTAGTTGTACCTCTAGTAAAAATAATCTCTTCAATTGATGATGCATTAATAAATTTACGTACTTTATCACGAGCTCCCTCGTATGCATCAGTAGCTTTTGTTCCTAGAGTGTGTACACCTCTGTGAACGTTAGAATTATATTCTTTATAGTAGTTAGCAACAGCTTCTATTACTTGAACAGGTTTTTGTGAAGTTGCAGCACTATCCAGATATACTAAAGGATGTCCATTTACTTCTTGATTTAATATCGGAAAGGCTTCACGGATTGCTTTAACATCCATTACTTAACCTTCCTCTCAATTACATCTACAAGCATTTTTTTAACTTCTTCAATTGGTAATTCCGAAACTACAGGTGCTAAGAATCCGTGAATAACTAAGCGCTCTGCTTCTTTCTTCGGAATACCGCGACTCATTAAGTAGTACAGTTGAGTTGGATCTACTTTACCAACTGAAGCAGCGTGACCTGCCATAACATCGTTTTCATCAATTAATAGAATTGGGTTCGCATCTCCACGAGCTTTTTCACTAAGCATTAATACACGTGAAGTTTGTTGTGCATTAGACTTAGAAGCGCCGTGTTCAATTTTCCCAATACCATTAAAGATTGAAGTAGCAGAATCTTTTGATACACCATGTTTTAAGATCCAACCTTCAGATCCTTTACCAAAGTGAGTAATGTTTGTTGTAAAGTTTTGAGTTTGCTCACCACGGCCTACAGTAACCATTTTCATGTCACCGAAAGAACCGTCTCCAACTAGGTTTGTAACATTTTCGAAAACTGAGTTTCCATCGTTCATAAGGCCAAGTGCCCACTCGATTTTGCTATCGCGACCAGCATGACCACGACGAACAACATAAGCAGTAACACCTTTTGCTAAAGTATCAACAGCACCATAACGAACTTTTGCATTATCTAATGTAATTACTTCTGTAATAACGTTAACAACAGCCGCATCTAAATCAGCAGATGTAGAAACATAGTTTTCAACATAAGTAACTTCACTGAATGCATCTGCAACAACAAGTACGTGGTTATATGCAGGTACGTTTTCGCCATCTACTACGAAAATAGATTGGATTGGTTTTTCTAATACTACATTTTTAGGAATGTATAAGAACGCTCCACCATTTACTAACGCTGCATGTAAAGCGATTAATTTATTTTCATCGACTTTTACAGCCTCTGTCATAAAATATTTTTTCACAAGATCTTCATGATCTTTAATCGCTGTGTGTAAATCTACGAATACTACACCTTTTTCTTTTGCTTCAGAAGAAAGAGAGTGATATACAGCAGATCCATTATATTGTACATAAACTGATTGATCAGTGTCTTCATTCATTAAAGATGTTACTGATTCTGGTAATTGATCTTTTGTAGGAACATTTCCAGCTGTAACATTAAATTCTTTTCCAAAGAAATCCCATTTAGAGATATTTGTTTTATCTGGCTTTGGAAGAGAAAGTGATTCAGCTTTTGCTAGTGCATTTAAACGGAACTCTGTGAAATATGCAGGTTCATTTAGCAGTGCAGAAAGCTGCTTAACTGTTTCTTGACTAAATGGAATTGTAGTACCAGTTGTCATGAGAATCCCTCCTATCCGATTAAGCTTCTTGCCCAACAGTCTCGTCTTCGATACCTAACTCTTGTTTAATCCAGTCATATCCTTCAGCTTCTAAACGAGCAGCTAATTCAGGACCACCTGATTTTACAATACGACCTTGCATCATAACGTGAACGAAGTCAGGAGTAATGTAGTTTAATAAACGTTGGTAGTGAGTGATGATTAAGCAACCAAACTCTTCTCCACGCATTTCGTTAACACCTTTAGATACTACTTTTAATGCATCGATATCTAAACCTGAGTCAATTTCGTCAAGAATAGCAATTTTAGGTTGGATCATCATCATTTGAAGAATCTCATTACGTTTTTTCTCTCCACCTGAGAAACCTTCATTTAAGTAACGTTGAGCCATTTCTGGATCCATTTCTAAGAATTCCATGTTTTTATCTAATGTACGGATAAATTTCATTAATGAAATTTCATCGCCTTCTTCGCGACGTGCATTCACTGCAGAACGTAAGAAATCTGCGTTTGTTACACCGCTAATTTCACTTGGGTATTGCATAGCAAGGAAAAGACCAGCTTGAGCGCGCTCATCAACTTCCATTTCTAAAACATCATTGCCATCAAGCTCGATGCTACCACCGATTACTTCATATTTAGGATGACCCATAATAGCAGAAGATAAAGTTGATTTACCTGTACCATTTGGTCCCATGATTGCGTGAATTTCTCCACCTTTTACTTCAAGGTTTACACCTTTTAAAATTTGCTTTCCTTCAATTGCTACTTGAAGGTCTTTTATTTTTAATGTAGAAGCTCCCATTTTACACCCTCCATATATTACATAAAAATTCTATAAAATAGAAAATGGCTATTTTAAGTTCATTCTCATTTTATTCTCATTCTAATCTTAAAGCAATTAAAAAGTATTTTCAAGTTGTGCACTATTTTACCAAAAAAGTTTTATTACGTGTAACTTTTTTTCACAAATAAAGAATAAATAGAGATACTATATATATAGGAAATAAAATATCTAATATCACAACTAAAAAAGAGGGGAATTTAATGTCTAAAACAACTAAACTTTCGCCAGATCAACAAAAATTTGCGATTAATCAACTACAAACATATTTCTTACAAGAAAGAGACGAAGAATTAAGTGAATTAAGTTCAATGTTGCTATTAGACTTTATTTCACAAAAACTTGGACCTATGTTTTATAATAAGGGAGTTGAAGACTCACAAAGATTTATGTCCGAACGAGTTGAAGATCTTTACGCTTTATTATTAAAAGAACAGATTGAAGATTAAGTTGTTTTAGTAAACTTCTTTGCTTTTAGTTTTTAACTACCTTTAGCACACACTTTATTAATCGTACATACTCACTTTTAGATTATTCAATATTTATATAGTTGTTCAACTTATTCTTATATTGTTAAAACAAATGAATGTTTTCATGCAGACTCTACCATTATTTACGAAAAAGCTTTGTTTCATTATTAAATTATCAAATAAATAAAGAAAAGAACCTTTTGCATAATAATGAAGGTTCTTTTCTTTACGTTGTTCAAAACAATCTTGTCAATTAGCTATCAAATTTTCGCAAAAGGAGTAAAGTGATGTTGATTTCCATTACGGATGCTCGCTTTCCATGGGGCGAGATTCTTTAGCCTCCTCGGCAAGCCTGTGGGGTCTTTAGCCTTCCCGCTTATCCCATAGGAGTCGAGCATACCTCCATTCCAATCAACTAATTCATCAAAAAAAGTTTACGATAAAAACCTAATCAAATAACTTTTACTTAGAGTAAAATAACAATGTCAATTAAGAATGAACATTAATTTATAAACTAATTAATTGGACTTATTTTTCTAAAAAATAGCTCAAAATATTTTTAACTACTGAAAAAAAACATTACAAGTGTTTGTTGGAATAATAAAATTGCTCAAAACATATTAACTTTTAAAACTAATAATAGATCATCCAAAAATGATTATTTAATCATAATGAATGTACAAATAATGTACATTATCCCTATTGAACGTTTTATATTCCAATACTCTGAAAAGAACCTTTATTAAAATGAAGGTTCTTTTTTTCAGTTTTTATTATTGATAAACCTGTACAGGTATAAAGACTTCAGGCATGCCAGCAGCATATGCAGCTACTTCATATTCTTTAAAGATTAATTTAATTCCTGCGTGGTCAAATGCCCATAATCGGTTTTTGTCGTTTAAGTCAATTTCGTTAGGAGATTTTATTAATACATATCCTTTATATTTCTTTTGTAATTGCTGATAAGCATATTCTTGGACCGATTTTGTATTTTCATTTATTAACTTAGATAGTGGAACTACATCACCAGTTTTCACGTCAAAATTAAATGTAGTACCCATTGTCATCCCATGTGCCCCACCTGTATATGAATACTCATTATAAATAAAACTCAATTTATCAAGATTATTGTATAGTACTTTATAAGTAAAAACAGATTCATAAGGTCTCCACGGTCCTTGGCTAGCATCCCATTTTGTCTTAGCTTCTTTCTCGTCTTCTAATAGCTTTAAACGATTACTATTCGCTAAATCAGCACCTTGTTTTAAGATACTATTGATCTTTTGTTGTGCGGTTGAATTAGATGCTCCACTTATTTGTGGATACTTAATCGGTGCATCATTTAGTTTTTGTTCAGTAATTTTAATATGTCGAGGTAATGAGTTTTCATTGATTTGATCTTTATTATCCGCATTAACAAATTTAATAGTTCCCAAATTAATACTGCTAGTCATTATGATTAATAAGAAATAATATAGAAATTTTTTCACTAGACTCCTCCTATTTTCTTTATCAAAAAATAGTATGAGTATCTTTTAAATTATTTATGAAATATTTTATAAGAGTCTAGATTCTTACAATCGAACAGCAAACTGTTCTCAACTCATTTTGTTAACTAGTTTAAATAAGTTCATAGCTATGTCAAAAGTGTTTGGTTTCATCTTTTGACTATTAGAAAACACAATTACATATATTTTCGAAACTGGATCGAATATATTCATACAACTAATACCTGGAACTACCCCATGATTGTATAAATACTTTCCTTTATTATAAATTCCATATGCATAATGATTTTGATACGGCTTAATAAATTGAGTAAAACTTTTCCCCAAAATAAGTTTATTCGAAATAAGTGCCTCGTCCATTTTTTGTATTCCTGAAACCGTTGAATAAATATCTCCACAGCCCAATAAATAGTTAAAATTCGGGATTTGTAATTGCTTCGGATCATTTTTAGTTTGTATTAATGAATAACCTAGTGCGTGATTCCTTTTTTTATAAAAATCATTACCTTGTCCAATTTCAGTCATATTCGCTTTATCGAAAATATGTGTTTTTATATATTCTCCATAAGGAATTCCAGTTACTTTTTCAATAACGTAAGCAAGTAAAATATAATTTGTGTCATTGTAATCCCATTTGTTTAACGGTTTATAGTTAGCATTTAACTTAACTATTTTCTTTATTAAATCAGATGATGAAATCGGATTAAATAACTCTTTTTGTCTCTTTACCCCTGAAGTATGTGAAATCAAATGAAATAATGTTAATTTTGACCCATTTGGAAAGTCCGGTATATATTTTGAAATCGGATCGTTAAACGATATTTTGCCTTCTTCTTTTAATTGCATTAACAACGTTGAAACAAAAAATTTAGAAATTGAACCGATTGGATAATACGTATTTGCTGTGTTCCGTAACTGATTTGGGATATCTCGATAACCGTATCCTTTATTAAGGATATTTTGTTCATTCTTCCTAACAAGAACCACTCCGTTAAAATGAATTTGCTGCAAGTAGCGATCAATCTCTCTAGCATTATTATTTTGATCATTCGTAATATCAACTTTATTCATCGTAGAGTGATTTGAAACTGTCACTGTAGAGTGATTCGAAATTGTCACTTTCGACTGGTTTTTATTCCAGATAAAACTACAATAAGGAGATATTATTAAAACAGATAAGAAACTAGGTATCAATAACAAATAAATTTTCTTCATTAATTCACCAATCCCTCATAGTGATGGGCCAAGAGGATTTTCCTATATTCCCTTTTTCCCATTTTTTTTACGTTCCCCTAATTACTGTTCATTCTTTATGATCCAATCACCTACTATCTTAAAGCTACCGTACCCAAAACTTTTTTAGATTTTGAACTAAAAACAATAGTTCACTTCACTAACTTATCCTAATTGTATTAACAATCTTGTCCATTAATCTTTAGAATTTAATTAAAAAAAATTTACTAAACCTTTAATAACTTATTATCTGTCTGTAATTTTAAAAGGTGTTTGGTTAATTTTTCATCTTTTTTTCGGTGTTATAATACGTCTAGCTAAAAATTAAGAAAGGTGAAAACAAATGGGTAAAATCCATATTTTCCGTTCAAAGACTTTAAGATTTTTATTTTATACTGCGTTTTATTTATCAATTTTACTTGCACTACTCTACTTATATGGATTTAAAGATTCATTTACAGGGACCTTTATATATAACGATTTTTAGGACGTGAACTGATGAATTCAATTATTGAACAAATAGATTATTGGGCAATTAACACCCCAGACACTATCGCATTTCAAAATAGTGATTATTCGTTAACATATAAAACTTTAAAGCATCAATCAGATGCGATTGCTAGCTGGATGATTAGAAATAATTATACGAATAAACCCATTATTGTGTATGGACACATGCAGGCAGAAATGATTTCTATTTTCTTAGGAAGTGTAAAAGCAGGTTGTGCTTATATTCCCGTTGATGAGTCTATTCCGTTTGAAAGACTCAAAAAAATGATTACAAATTCTGGAGCAACTTTATTAATTACACCAAAAGAAATTACTTTAGAGTTTGAATCCATTAAAATCATAAATTTTGGAGAACTACAGAAGATTATCGATTCTACAAATCTAGTCAAATCTATAACTGATTTCTATGTTAAAGACGAGGAAACATTTTATATAATCTATACTTCTGGTAGTACTGGAGATCCAAAAGGTGTACAAATTACTGAAAAAAACTTACGTAGTTTTACCGATTGGATATTGAAGGATTTTAATATCCAAAAAGGACAACGCTTTTTAAATCAAGCTCCTTTCTCTTTTGATTTATCAGTAATGGATTTATATCCATCTTTATTATCGGGTGGCACACTCATCGCTGTTGAAAAATCTTTGATTGAGCGACCAAAAGCATTATTCGATTATTTAATGGAAAGTGATATTGAGGTTTGGACTTCTACACCTTCATTTATAGAGATGTGTATGATGAATCCAAATTTCAGCGAATTGTTACTACCAAACTTAAAGACTTTTCTTTTCTGTGGTGAAGTACTATCGAATAATAGTGCTAAACAGCTTTTATCTAGATTTCCTAAAGCAGAGATTTATAATACTTACGGTCCAACAGAAGGAACAGTTGCTGTAACATTCGTCCAGATTAATGAGGAAGTCATAAACCAATATTCCCCATTACCGATTGGAACACCGAAAGACGATACATTTATCTACATTATGGATGTATTGGGGAACCCACTTCCAGATGGAGAAACAGGGGAAATTATTATAGCTGGTCCAAGCGTTAGTAAAGGGTATCTTAATAATCAGTTAAAAACTGATGCAGCCTACTATCAAATAAATGGCATGCGAGCCTATAAAACAGGTGATTCTGGTTACTTTGATCACGGACTTTTGTTCTATAAAGGTAGGATCGATTTCCAAGTAAAACTACACGGTTATCGAATTGAAATTGAGGACATTGAAAATAACATTAGAAGATTACCATTAGTCCATTCTGCAGTTATTTTACCGGAGATGAAGGATGGTAAGTGTATAGATTTACATTGCTTAGTAGTCGTTAAAGAACACGATTTCGAAAAGGAATATCATTTAACACGTTTTTTAAAACAAGAATTAAACAAATATATGCCTACTTATATGATTCCAAGAAAATTTAGTTATTTACAAACTTTACCAATGACGACGAACGGTAAAGTTGATCGAAAAAAATTATTGGAGCAAACTTACCAATGATTCCATACAGTAGTTTTACGTTTTTCGGTGTTTTATTTGTTCTGCTAATTCCAGCCGTCATATTAGGGTTTTTAGGAAGAAGATCAACTAACTACACGACATTTCTTTCTTTTGTGTTTTTATTATTAGTCTTTTCCTCTTCTAAAATACAATCACTCTATCTAGTTGCTTATATAATTTGGGTAGTTATTTTAATAAAAGGTTATAGTGTTTATCGGAAGAATGCAAACCATTCAACTGTTTATTACTTAAGTGTTTTTCTATCAATTTTACCTTTATTGATTGTAAAGATTTCACCGATTTTTGAAAGTACTACACTTGTAGGCTTTTTAGGAATTTCCTATTTAACATTTAAAGCAACACAAGTTATTATTGAAATTCGCGACAACAGTATAAAGGAAATAAAGATTGTTGATTTCTTGAAGTTTTTATTATTTTTTCCAACGATCTCTTCTGGACCAATTGATCGTTTTAGGAGATTTCAACAGGATTGTCAAAAAAAGCTAACGGCTATTGAATACAAGGAGTATTTTCAAATTGGTGTTCATAAAATTTTTATTGGTTTTCTCTATAAATATATAATTGGTTATTTAATTAACGTTCATATACTTGAAACACAGTTTGCATTAGGGCATACTTTTGTCTCAAATCTAACGTATATGTATGCATATAGTCTGTACTTATTTTTTGATTTTGCTGGTTATAGTGCATTTGCAATTGGCGTTAGTTATTTAGTAGGCATTAAAACACCTGAAAACTTTAATATGCCATTCATCAGTCGGAATATAAAAGACTTTTGGAATCGTTGGCATATGAGCCTATCATTTTGGTTTCGTGACTATGTATATATGAGAATGGTATTCTTACTGACTAAGAAAAAAATGATTAAGAATAGAAGAAGTATTTCTTATATCAGTTACACTACCTTATTTTTACTAATGGGTGCATGGCACGGGATCCAAATAAATTACCTACTTTATGGTTTATACCAAGCCTTATTGATGTGTAGTTTTGATTGGTTTGAACAATTCAATAAGAAAAAAAAGTTTTGGAAAAATAATAAATTAACACATGTATTAGCGGTTATTATTACATTCCATTTTATTTGTTTCGGATTTTTAATATTTTCAGGACATCTAGTTAACTAAAGGAGAATTAGTATAATGGAAAATTTAAGAGCAGAAGTTTTAAAAATTTTAGCAGATTTATGTAATACAGATGAAGTGATTGAAAACCCAGATATTTTGATTTTTGAAGAAGGGTTATTAGATTCATTTGGAACAGTTAGCTTATTAGTTGAAATCGAAGAACAAATCGGTATCAATGTGACGATTTCTGACTTCGATCGCGAGGAGTGGGCAACACCAAATAAAATCATTTCGATTTTAGAGGCTAGAAAATGAAAAAAGTTCA
The DNA here is from genome assembly GCF_002575105.1 of Bacillus sp. AFS053548. Taxonomy (NCBI): domain Bacteria; kingdom Bacillati; phylum Bacillota; class Bacilli; order Caryophanales; family Bacillaceae; genus Bacillus; species Bacillus sp. AFS053548. Next base: position 51,713 of record NZ_NUHI01000020.1, read on the forward strand.
ATTTTTTGGGATGATAACAGCTATTTTCATTTTTTTACTAGCTTTGTATCTTCCAAATTCTTTTTACGAACTATTTATTACAAAAGAACGATTAAATAATACAGCAGCATCTTTAAACCCTGAAACATTTCAAGGGACCCTGCTTCAAGATAAAATGTTAAAAGACCCAAAATTCCTACCTATTTTTGGGTCTTCAGAACTTGCTAGAAGAGACCCCTTCCATCCTTCTAGAATTTTTATGGGAGAAAAAAATGAATTTACTCCTTATCTAATTGGTCGAGGGGGATCACAAAGTCTCGTTCATTTTCTTGACTTAGCATCTTTAGGTGATGGAATAAAAAATAGAAAAATTGTGTTTGTTTTATCTCCACAGTGGTTTATTCCACATGGCATTGACGATACTCATTTTTCACCTAATTATTCTGCGCTTCAAACTTATTCATTCGTTTTTAATAATTCAATTGATATTTCAGTAAAGAGACAAATTGCAAAGAGACTTTTAACGCTATCAATTATCAAAAAAGACTCTTTATTAGTTACCCAATTAAATGCTTTTATTTCAAATAGCAAAAAAATCAAGTTCAAGGCTATGGCTGAAAAACCATTAGCTTACACATATTTAAAAATACTTGAAAAGAAAGATCTTTTTGATACCGTTATAATGGATCCAGATAAAAACTTCCGATTAAAAAAATCAAAATATGAAGATTTATCCTGGGATCGGGTAGCTCAAGTTGCCGATAAAATTGGCAAAAGTGAGTCAACTTCTAACCATTTCGGTATAATTAATAAATACTATATAAAACACATTCAAAATCGTCTTCCAGCTTTAAAAAATTATAAACGAAATAGTAACTATGGTGTATCACCAGAATATGATGACCTTCAAATGGTATTAGCATTATTAAAAAAAGAGCACACAAAAGCGTTGTTTATTTCTGTTCCAGTAAATGGACCATGGTATGATTACGCTGGATTTCCTAAAGAAGGTAGAGACGTTTATTACAAAAAAGTAAAAAAACAAATTGAAGATGCTGGATTCCAAGTAGCTGATTTTTCTTCACATGAATACGATGAGTTTTTCCTAAAAGATACAATTCACTTAGGCTGGAAGGGCTGGGTATACGTAGATCAATCTTTAAATAAGTTTTATTCAGTAAATCGTACTCCCCCTACTGCAAGTTTAAATCATAGATATTAAAGAAAAAAGCAGACTAATCTCTGCTTTTTTTACGCTGTTGAAAAAGAGTCCTTTCAATTAATTTTCAAATTTTCGTAAAAGGGGTAGAGTGATGTTGATTTCCATTACAGGATGCTCGCTTTCCATGGGGCGAGATTCTTTAGCCTCCTCGGCGAGCCTGCGGGGTCTTTAGCCTTCCCGCATATCCCATAGGAGTCGAGCATCCCTCCATTCCAATCAACTAATTCATCAAAAAAAGTTTGCGATAAAAACCTTATTAAAATCCTTTACTTGGTGTAACATAACAGTTTATTAATCAGTTTGGAAGTCAATTGAGATTGAAGTTCAACTTATAAAAAATCATTTATAACTATATAATCTTATATTTGCTGCTCTTTATTAATTTCAGAAAAAACAATTACTATAGCTTGTTGGCATATTAAAATTGTTGAAACACTTTAATATTTAAAATCGTTAATAAATAAATGAATTTAAACATCAATAATGTTCCACTTAATTTTGTTTTCCCTATAGACTGTTTTATATTTCAACACTCTGTGAAAAAAGCATACCTCTGTCTGCTTTTATTTTGCTGACAGACCTTAAAAATAAATATATTCTTTAATCTGCCAAATACTAAATTAAACAAAAACTTGAAACTTCATTTATAATAAAAACGTTAATATTCAATTATTAAATTCTTGAAAGAAGGTTTCTAATTTGGCACATATCTTGGTAGCGGGAAAAATCCCAGAAAAAGCTGAGGAATTATTAAAAGATCATCATGTCATTGTTTACGAAAATGAGAAATTAATTACAGAAGATGAATTGTGTGAACTTGTAGGTGGGGTAGATTCAATTTTAAGTTTACTATCCACTCCAATCACAAAAAGAGTAATTGATGCTGCTAAAAATGTAAAAATTATTGCTAATTACGGAGCAGGATTTAATAATATCGATGTTGATTATGCAACTAGTAAGGGCATTCATGTTACAAACACTCCACTTGTTTCTACAGACGCAACTGCAGAGTTAACTTTCGGAATTCTCTTAGCTGTTTCCAGAAGAATAGTCGAAGGAGACGAACTTTGCCGTACAAAAGGTTTTGAAGGATGGGCACCTTTATTTTTTAGAGGAACAGAAGTATCAGGAAAAACTTTAGGTATTTTTGGTTTTGGAAATATCGGACAAGCAGTAGCTAAGCGAGCTAAGGCGTTTAATATGAATATTATTTATCATCAACCAAGAAGAATAAGCAAAGAGCTTGAACAAGAATTAAATGCCACTTACGTATCACTGAAGGAATTATTACAGACTTCTGACTATATTACCCTTCATTGTCCTTACAAACCTGAGTTACACCATTTATTTGGAAAAGAAGAGTTTTCCATGATGAAGGATACTGCGTTTTTTATCAATGCAGCTAGAGGTCCTTTAGCGAACGAACAGGAATTAGTAGACGCATTAAAGGATGGTGTTATTGCGGGAGCGGCTCTAGATGTATTTGAATTTGAGCCAAAAATAACAGAAGAACTAATATCACTTACAAATGTTGTATTAACACCTCATATCGGTAATGCAACATATGAAACTCGTGATGCTATGTCAGAAATAGCAGCTAAAAATATTATTGAGGTTATGGCTGAACGACCACCAATCTCACCTGTAAATCAAATTCTCGTGAAGAATTAAAAATAATAAGGGGCTGTTTCATAAGTTAGATTCACTCACTTATGTGCATCCCTTTTTTTTATTAAAATTAAATCTGCAAGTACTTTGGTTTGAGAGGTATTTTCGTTCATTTGTTGTTTGTAATCGATCTTTTTTATAAATAATTAGCATACCAACTTTAGAAAGAACCCAACGTATTTGCTAATCTTCCATTAAGAAGTCTCTACAATCGTACAGTTTTAAGGTCATAATACCTTAAATGGTATTAGTAATTTTCTATTTTATTTGCAATTCCTTAGGTTTCATTTGCAAATTAGCTAATTTTATTTGCGATTCTCTAAATTTAATTGCAGTTTTGCAAATTTTATTTGCGATTTTCAAAGTTTATTTGCAATTAATAGTTTTTCAAATAAAAAAAGAGGGTTCCCATAATAAATTTCACTTGGGATACCCTTTCTTTTTTTAATTATTGACTAACAGGTACTACAGCACCTTTATATTTTTTAATGATGAAATCTTGAATTTCTTTAGAGTGTAATACTTTTACAAGCTCTTTAATTTCTTTTTTATCTTTATCACCTTTACGAACTGCGATAATGTTCACGTATGGAGAATCTTTTCCTTCTAAAGCAATAGCATCTTTCATAGGGTTTAATCCAGCATCAATTGCATAGTTTGTGTTAATTAACACTGCATCGCCTTCGTTGTTTTGATAAACTTTTGGAAGCATTCCAGCGTCTACATCAGCTTGGAATTTTAAGTGTTTTGGATTCTCAGCAATATCTTTAATCTGAGCAGTAGTTGGATCTACTCCAGCTTTAAGTTTAATTAAACCTTCATGTTGTAATAAACTTAACATACGACCATGGTCAGCTACTGAGCTACTCATAATAATTTTAGCTCCATTTGGTAGGTCTTCTAGGTTCTTATATTTTTTAGAGTATACTCCGATTGGCTCGATGTGGATTCCACCAGCGTTTTCAAATTTATAACCATTTTCTTTCATTTGTGACTCTAAATATGGAATGTGTTGGAAATAGTTTGCATCTAATTCTTTTGAAGCTAATGCTTTATTTGGTAATACATAATCTTGGAATTTAACAATCTTTAAGTTAATTCCTTCTTTTTTAAGAATTGGTTTAGCTTGTTCTAAAATAACTGCGTGAGGTACATTTGATGCACCCACAACTAATTCTTTATTTTTATCTTCTCCACCTTTATTACATGCTGCTAAAGATAATGCTAAAACACCTGCTCCTAATAAACCTACGATTTTTTTGAATTTCACTGTCAGTTCCTCCCTTATGATTAAGCTCTTTTATCTATTTTCGTTGTTACTAAATCACCAATAAATTGAAGAATGAATACGATTAATAAAATAATTACTGTCGCAACAAGAGTTACTTGGTTATTAGAACGTTGGTATCCTTCCATAAAAGCTAGGTTACCAAGTCCACCGCCTCCTACTACACCAGCCATTGCCGTATAACCAACAATTGCGATCGTAGTAACAGTTAAACCTGAAATTATTGCTGGTAATGCTTCTGGAATTAATACTTTTATGATGATTGTAAAAGTACTAGCTCCCATTGCTCTTGCAGCTTCGATTACACCTTTATCAATTTCTCTTAATCCGATTTCGACCATCCTTGCATAGAATGGTGCAGCACCAATAATTAATGCAGGTAATGCTGCTTTTGCTCCAAGCATAGAGCCAAGTATAATGATCGTAAATGGAATTAATAAAATAATTAAAATGATAAACGGTATTGAACGAAATATATTTACAAACGCTGCTAGGATTGTATTTAAAAATTTATTTTCAAGTAACTGATCTTTACTAGTTAAAAATAAGAATAAACCTATTATTAGTCCAAAAATGAACGTTGCAAGCGCAGCTATTACTGTCATGAATAATGTTTCTTGAGATGCTAAAAGCATTGCATCCCAATCAACATTCGGAAAAAGTTGTGTCATCTTATGCTACCTCCACTTCAACTTGTTTTGATTCTAAATAAGTGATTGCCTCTTTGATGTTATTTATGTCTCCAACAAGTTGAATCTTCATTGTCCCATAAGAGCCTTCAGCAGTTTGAACAATTTTTCCTTGCAAAATGTTAATCTCAATATCAAAGTGCTTAACTACTTCAGAAATATGTGGCTGATCTGCTTGACCATTTTTAAAGGTTAGCTTGTAAGTATTATCCTTTCCATCTCCCTCAGATATTACTTCACTGTCTAATTCTTCATCATTGCCTTTGATTTGCGTCACAAATTTCTTTGTAATTGCTTGTTTAGGACGAGTGAATACGTCAACAACATGACCTTCTTCTACTACATTTCCGTTTTCCATTACAGCTACTCGTTGGCAAATCTTTTGAATAACATGCATTTCATGAGTAATCAGGATAATTGTAATACCAAGCTGTTTATTAATATTTGTCAATAAAGCTAATATTGAATCTGTTGTTTCTGGATCTAATGCAGATGTCGCTTCATCACATAAAAGAACATCTGGGTTATTAGCAAGTGCTCTTGCAATTCCAACACGTTGCTTTTGACCGCCACTAAGTTCAGAAGGATAAGCATTTTCTCTTCCTTCAAGACCTACAAGTTTGATTAATTCTTTCGCACGATTAATGCTTTCCTTTTTTGAAACTTTAGCAATTTCAAGTGGGAAAAGTATATTTTCTAATACAGTTCTCGACCACAATAAATTAAAATGCTGAAAAATCATACCTATTTTCTGTCTTGCTTTTCTTAATTGACTAGATGAACATTTAGAAATCGACTGACCATTAATAATCACTTCACCTGATGTAGGGGACTCAAGACCATTTAGCATACGTAATAGCGTACTTTTCCCTGCGCCGCTATATCCGATCATGCCAAAAATTTCACCTGTTTCAATAGTTAACGAAACATTTTGTACTGCCGTAACTGTGCCCTTCTTACCTTTGTATGTTTTACTTACATTATTTATTTGAATCATACACTTGATCTCCTTTCAAAACATTCTAACAACTAATCTTTCAATTTTTTGTAAGTAGGTACTTTTTTAGTCGCATAAAACAAAAAAACCTTTCAACTCACATGAGCAGAAAGGTTTAACATACAAAAAGTATTCCTTTCTCTCATCTCTCAAAGCATATATACTTTGCAGGAATTAGCACCATTTCAATGACGATCATTGACGGTTGCTGGGTTTCACAGGGCACAGTCCCTCCACCTCTCTCGATAAGAGTAATCTTACGATCTATTAAGTTGTTTAACGTAATTTCTTTAACGTAAGTCCAATTCTACAAAGTTAGATACTAGTTGTCAACAATTTTCTAAAAGTTTTTTTTCGTTTTCAACGCTCGTATATTGAAAAATCGTTTCCATTAGTAGTAATAATCGATAATTTCCTTCAAAAGAAGCATCGTTCAGTTTTAATAAAAGTCCTAACCTTTGCGAACCTGAATATAGATATTCCCATCCATCTTTTGAAAAATTAACTCTAAGTTGCGGAATCGAACGATCAATTACCTCGATAAAAGGAGCCTTTTTACTTAACTTTATAAAAACTTTTTCATTTAGACAGTTAAATTCTACAATCCTTTCTTCTATTGGCAAAATGATTTGTAAATATTCTTTTTTTATAAATAAGTTTCTAGCTTGTCCAATCCACTCCTTGATTTCCATAATAAACACCTCTTCCGGATTCTTTAATCTTATTTTCTCATAGATAAGAGGTGTATTCTTTATATTTCGCTCGACATTTACCTTGATAAAAATCTATATTTTAATTTTATTTCTACAGCATTCAACTCATTTCCCGAGAAATATGTCTAAAATCAGGAAATCTTTTAAACCATATAAAAAGAGTGCAACATACAGTATGCACTCATCGTTTAATATATAAATTATATTTTTTTAACAATTCATGTAAATACGGAACAGATTGGAAAGCGTAGATTTTTTGTTTCATTTCCCCATTCTCAAAAATAAGTAAACAAGGTACACTTTCAATCTTCCAGCTTTGAGCTTCCTCAACGATTTCATTAATATTTACCTTACTTATCGGTAAATTTGGCAGAATCTCATTTACAATTTCCAGCATTTTAGATGCTACTTGGCATGTACCACACATTGCGGTATAGATATAAATTACTGTTGTCTCTTTTGATTGAATTCTTTGCATTATTTCATTCTTTGTCCATTGCTGCATAATCTTAATTCCTCTTTAATTTGTACGTAAATAATCTGTAAATACCGAAATATCCGCTCCTAATAATACACTAGCTAAATGTTGACTCGGAGCTGTTGCTACTTCTCGATAACTTCTATCAATGTACAGATGCTCTGCCTGTGGAAATTCTCTTTTTAACAATCTTCTAAGCTTTTCACCAGCTTCATCCGCATCGACTAATACATAAATTTCTCTTAAATCTAACATTTCAGCAAGCTCATCTAGCTTTGAAGTACCAACTGTACCATTCGTACAGATAATATCTACAGGCTCCTTTATGATCGTCTGTATTTTCCTCTTATCAGTAGTACCTTCGACAATGATAACTTTTCTTTGATCTTCAATATTCACTGGGCATCACCTAATGTATAGGACTCAAAAACTTTTGACTAAAAATCTTTTGTATATAGTATATTCGATTTTGCCTTTCTTGTTTCCTTTTTTTCCCCTAAATGAAAATGTCCCTTTAAATTATGTTTTATGTAAATAAGTTAAGCTTTATTACTTTTATTATACACATAAAATAAAAAAGCGCCCAAAAGGACGCTTAATGCTAGATAATTAATCTTGATTGATCATTTCTTCGTATTGACCAGCAGTCATTAACTCATCAAGTTGAGAAGCGTTTGTAGCTTCAACAACTACCATCCATGCTTTTTCGTATGGAGATTCGTTTACGAATTCAGGATTTTCATCTAGATCAGAGTTTACTTCAATTACTTTACCACTGATTGGAGCATATAGTTCAGATACTGTTTTTACAGATTCAACACTACCGAATGGCTCATTAATAGTAAGTTCATCGCCTACTTCTGGTAGCTCAACAAATACGATATCTCCAAGCTCTGATTGAGCAAAATGAGTAATACCGATATAGTATTTATTACCTTCAACTTTTACCCACTCATGTTCTTCTGAATAACGTAGTTCATTTGGAATTGACATTGTGAAATCCTCCTCTGATTAATTACCTTAAATTATATAGTTATTTTATAACCAAACTTTTTCAAATACTTCTTCATTAAAACCAACTGTCGCTTGATCTCCATTAAAAAGTAGAGGTCTTTTAATTAACTTACCATCTGAACTTAATAGTTCTAAAAGCTCGTCCTCTGTTTTTGTTGGAATAACATCCTTCAACCCAAGTTCACGATATTTAACGCCACTTGTATTAAATAATTTATTTATTGAAATTCCACTTGCTTTAAAAATATCAGCAAGTAATTCCTTTGAAGGTGGATTTAATGTAATATCAACTGCTTCTACAGGAATATTATGCTCTTTAAGCCATGAAGCAGCTTTTCGACAAGTTCCACATTTTGGATATGTATAAAAAATGATACTCATTTAGCAACTCCTCCCAAAATCTATTTTATCACAGGGAATAAGTGAGTTTAAATAGTTCGTTCGAAAATTCTGTAATAATTTGTCGTTAGTACCATTATACCAATATTATAACAATCAAACTAGTATAATGTTCGTGTTTTTTTAATATCACTAGTGGAAAATACTAAGAAACATTATTGCTATAAAGTAATTTCCTAATAAACCTTATAATGGTCATTTAAGCTTTCACAACCTTTACTAGTATGGCACAACTTATGGGAAAAATATCCTTTCTTCTTTTATAATAGTACTTAAAAAAATTATCTTCCTCATCCTACTATTAATGAAACTTTAATAAAAAAAAAACCGAGCAAAAACCGCCCGGTCAATATTGGTCTAGCAAATATTCTTTATCATAATCTCAATTCAATTATACCAATATTTCTCTAAATCCATGGACCCAAACCCTCGTTTTTGGCAACATGGTATACTGGGATTGATTAGAAAAACTTCGCCTTATTTTCTGTTTATGAGTAATAAAAGCTAATACACTTTTTTACGAGCAATAAAAAAAATGCCAATCAACAGATCGGCATTTTTTTAAATTAAACAGTATAACGCTCCTCATCTAATACATTAGCTGCAATTTCACGCTTCTTCGCAATTACATTAATTGGCGTATGACGTGTAAACTTACGAAGTGCTGAAGTCATCATTCTTAAAGTATCACCAGACTCTACAGCAACTAGTGTTTCTTTCGCATGAGCTTCAATTTCATTAAATGCTTCTTGGCAGAACACTTGAGTATAAAGTAATTTTTGGTTTGATTTTTCTAAACCTACTTTATTAATTCCTTTTTCAGTACGTAGAACTGTCGATTCCATTGCATAAATATTGCTTACGATATCAGCAATATTTACTAGAATTTCTTGCTCATTACTTAATGCTTTACCGAATTTTTGAACGGCTAATCCAGCGATCATGATTGCGATTTTTTTCGCATTACGTACTAAATACTTTTCTTGCTCTAATGGAGCGTCTCCAACTTCTTCAGGCATTAACATCATTAATTCTTCTTGAATTTGTTGTGCTTGTTGAAGTAATGGTAGTTCTCCGCTCATTGCTTTTCGAAGGTAAGTGCTTGGTACGATTAAACGGTTAATTTCATTTGTTCCTTCAAAGATTCGGTTAATACGAGAATCACGGTAAATACGCTCAATTTCATATTCAGCCATGAAACCATATCCACCGTGGATTTGTACACCTTCATCAGCTACATAGTCTAATACTTCAGAACAGAAGAATTTATTTAAAGAACATTCAATTGCATACTCAGCTACAGCAGCTGCTACTGCTTTTGGATCTTTTGCTTGCTCTTCTGTTAATTGACTGAAGCGATTCTCAAAAAGTCCTACAGTACGATATGCCGAACTTTCACTTGCATAAATTTTTGTAGCCATACTTGCTAATTTTTCTTGAATTAAACTAAATTTTGCAATTGGCGTTTTGAACTGTTGGCGTTGGTTAGCATACGTTGCTGATAATTCTAATGCACGTTTTGATCCACCAACTGTTCCTACTGCTAATTTATAACGTCCAATATTTAAAATATTAAATGCAATAACGTGACCTTTTCCAATTTCACCTAAAAGGTTTTCTACAGGAACTTTTACATCTTCTAAAATCAAAGTACGAGTTGATGATGATTTGATTCCCATTTTCTTTTCTTCTGGACCAGTCGAAACACCTTCATATTCTCTTTCAACGATAAATGCTGAGAAGTGCTCTCCATCAATTTTTGCATAGACAACAAATACATCAGCAAAAGCAGAGTTTGTAATCCATTGTTTTTCACCGTTTAAAATGTAGTGAGTTCCTTCAGCATTTAATTTAGCAACCGTTTTTGCTCCTAAAGCATCTGATCCTGAACCTGGCTCAGTTAATGCATAAGCCGCAAATTTCTCGCCTGATGCTAAACCAGGTAAATAACGTTGCTTTTGATCGTGATTCCCAAATAATACGATTGGAAGCGTACCGATCCCTACGTGCGCTCCTTGGGAAAGTGAGAATCCACCACCACGTGCAATTTTTTCTGTAATTAATGCTGAGCTAATTTTGTCTAGTGCGATTCCACCATACTCTTCTGGAACATCTGCAGCTAATAATCCTAGCTCACCAGCTTCTTTTAATAATCTTACTGTGCGATCAAATTCGTGTTGCTCTAAATATTCTAATTCAGGTAAAACTTCATTAATTACAAAATCTTCAGTTGTTTTTGCAATTAATTTATGCTCATCTGTAAAATCCTCTGGTGTAAAAACTTTATCAAAAGTCACTTCTGTTGTTAAAAAGCTTCCGCCTTTAAGTAAGTTACCGATTGTTTTTTCCATGGAAAATTCCTCCCACTTTCTATTTACTTGTTTAACTATTCTCTTCTTCAAAGACATATTTCTAACAATCTATTTACGTACATCTATTAAACTAATTCAAATACTCCGGCAGCACCCATTCCGCCACCAACGCACATCGTTACGATACCGAACTGCTCTCCGCGACGTTTCATCTCATGTAATAAAGATAAAGTTAGTTTAGTACCAGTACAGCCAAGAGGATGGCCTAATGCAATCGCCCCACCGTTTACATTTACACGGTCTTCATCAAGACCTAAGTGACGAATAATTTGAATTGATTGAGAAGCGAAGGCTTCATTTAATTCAAATATTCCTATGTCAGATAAGCTTAGTCCTGCTAATTTAAGAGCTTTTGGAATTGCTTCAACAGGTCCAATTCCCATAACCTCAGGAGCTACACCAGCGACTGCAAAAGAACGGAATTTTAATAATGGACTTAATCCTTCAGCTTCAGCTTTTTCGCGATCCATTACTAATACTGCTGCAGCCCCATCACTTGTTTGCGAAGAGTTTCCAGCCGTTACTGAACCTCTCACATTAAATGCTGGTCTTAATTTACCTAATACTTCAGAAGATGTACCTTCACGAACTCCCTCATCTTGAGAGAAAGTAAAATTCTTTTCTTCCAATTTATTGTTTGCGTTAACCGAACGCAGCGTCACATCAACTGGAACGATTTCGTCTACAAAACGCCCTTCTTTAATAGCTGCTGCAGCGCGCCTGTGACTACGTACCGCAAAAGCATCTTGATCTTCTCTTGAAATACCATAACGATTGGCAACTTGCTCAGCAGTATGCCCCATACCCATGTAGTACTCAGGTGCATTTTCTACTAATCTACTATTTAAACGAGCGACATGCCCTCCCATTGGAAGTAAACTCATTGATTCTGCTCCGCCTGCAATAATAGCTTCAGAGTGACCTAACATAATACGTTCACTAGCATAAGCGATACTTTGTAGACCTGAAGAACAATAACGGTTCACTGTAATTCCTGGAACTGAATGCGGTAATCCAGCAAGTGCTCCAATATTACGCGCCATGTTAAAACCTTGCTCAGCTTCCGGCGATGAGCAACCAAAAATGATATCATCGATTGGACCATCGTAATTTCCCGCACGCTTTAATGTTTCTTTTACAACTAATGCCCCTAAATCATCTGGACGAACTGTTGCTAGTGATCCTTTTTTCGCTTTACCTACAGGTGTTCTCGCACCTGCTACAATAACAGCTTCTCTCATGTTCTTCCCTCCCTCTTTAGATTAATTACGTAACGGTTTTCCTTTTACAAGCATGTGTTGCATACGTGCTTGAGATTTCATTTCAGAAATTAAACTTAAAAATGCTTCACGTTCAATATTTAATAAATACTCTTCGTCTACTAACGTTCCGAATGGTACTTTTCCACCTGCAATTACATACGCTAATTTCTTAGCAATTGTTAAATCATGTTCACTAATATAGCCAGAATAGTACATTGAGTTTGCACCAGCTAATAAAGTTGCATAACCAGACTCACCAACTACTGGTACTTTTTCACGACTTGGAGCGCTATAACCTGCTTCATATAACTCAAGTACTCGTTGTTTTGCTTCATAAATTAAGTGATCTGCATTAAATACTTTGCGATCATCATGATTTAAGAAACCATTTTCAAATGCTTCTTGAGCAGAAGTCGATACTTTTGCCATTGCAACTGTCTCAAACACACGATTTGCAAGACCTTGTAAGTCAAACTCAACACCTTCTGGGAACTGTTTTAATTGTTTAATATAAAGCTCTTTACTACCGCCCCCACCTGGGATTAAGCCTACTCCAACTTCTACTAAGCCCATATAAGTTTCAGAAGAGGCAACTACGCTAGCAGCTGGTAAACAAATTTCAGCACCGCCACCTAGTGTCATACCGTAAGGAGCGACAACTACCGGCTTATCTGAGTACTTAATTTTCATCATTGCTTGTTGGAATCCTTTAACAACCATTTCAATCTCAAAATAGTTGTCATCTTGCGCTTCCATTAAAATCATTGCCAAATTAGCACCAACGCAGAAGTTTTTAGTTTGGTTACCAATAACTAAGCCTTTATAATTTTTTGAAACTTCATCAACTGCGAAGTTAACCATTTGCGTAATATCCATACCAATTGCATTGCTCTTTGTATGGAATTCTAAACATGCAACTCCATCTCCAAGGTCAATTAGACTCGCACCTGAATTTTGTTTAATTATTCGACCTTGTTCTTTTAAAACACTTAATTTAACTTCTTTATCATTTCTTACTAGCTCTTCATATTGGCCATTATGATAGAAGCTAGTAACTCCATTGTCTTGCTTATAAAATGTTTCATTACCACTATCGATCATATTCTTAACCCAATTCGGTACAGTTAGGCCTTCGCTTTCCATTCGTACGACTGATTTAGATACACCAATTGCATCCCAAATTTCAAATGGTCCTAAATCCCATCCAAATCCCCATTTCATTGCTTGGTCAATTCCGACGATGTTATCAGAAATTTCACCAGACAATTCAGCTGAATAGACTAATACCGGGCTAATAATGCTCCATAAGAAATTACCTGCACGATCATCAGCGTATACAAGCGCTTTCAACTTATTCGCTAAGCCTTTAACTTGTTTAATGCTTTCAGTTGAAGCTGTTTTTAAGCTTTTTCTTTCTCCATATTCAAATGTGCTTGGATCTAATTCTAAGATTTCTTTACCTTGCTTTAAGAAGAATCCTTGCCCAGACTTACTTCCAAGCCAATTACGATTAGCCATTTCCTTCATAAATTCTGGAACTTTAAATACTTCCTTCTCTTCGCCTTCTACTAGCTCATAAACATTGTTTGCAACATGGATAAATGTATCTAATCCAACTACGTCCAATGTACGGAATGTAGCACTAGAAGGGCGTCCAATCATTGGACCAGTAATTGAATCAACTTCACCAACACTGTATCCGCCTTTTAGCATTTCTTGTACAGTTACAAGTAATCCGTAAGTTCCGATACGGTTTCCAATAAAGTTTGGAGTATCTTTTGCTAATACAACGCCTTTACCTAAAACGTCTTCTCCAAAACTTTTCATAAATGTAAGTACTTCTTCAGATGTATGTTTAGTAGGAATAACTTCTAATAATTTTAAATAACGTGGTGGGTTAAAAAAGTGAGTGCCTAAGAAATGTTTCTTGAAGTCATCTGAACAATTTTCAGACATTGCTTCAATTGAAATACCAGATGTATTTGAGCTCACGATTGAGCCTGGTTTGCGGTATGCATCTACCTTTGCTAATACTTGTTTTTTAATTGTTAAATTTTCAACAACTACTTCAATAATCCAGTCAACTTCGTTTAAACGACTCATGTCATCTTCAAAGTTACCTGCTTGAATTAACGTTAAGTTTTTCTTAGATGCAAGAGGAGCTGGCTTTTGTTTCAATAATTTCTGAATAGCCGTTTGACTAAATCGATTACGAAATTCTTTGGAGTCAGTAGAAAGACCTTTTGCAGCATCTTCCTCAGATAGTTCTCTTGGGACAATATCAAGTAGTAATGTTGGAATACCTATGTTTGCCAAGTGTGCAGCGATACCAGATCCCATCACACCAGAGCCGAGTACAGCGGCTTTTTTAATTTTTTGGATCATATGCATTTCTCCTCCTCATATCTTTGAATGAATACTCATTCACTTTCTGGATAAAACAATCCATTATCAATGAGCCCTCTTCTTCCACTATATGATAAATTCTCATTTTTCGCAATAAACAAAAAGTTCAAATTAATAAAATTTTATTTTCGATTGAACTCTCTCTCTGCTTTTTTTATCACACTCCATTTTTTACTAATAAGTTTATTTAAATAGGTTAGTCTAAGAAATGGAGGTGATAAGATATGAAACGTGAAAGAAATCCATCAAAGGGTGGAGTTAGTGCAGCAAGTGTTCAAGGTAATGCAAGTCATGGAGATCAAAGAGAAGAAAAAGGAAGACAAAGTAACAATCAGCAGTACGGTAAAAAAAATATGGGTCAGTAAGCTTTTTTCACTCAAATTTAATAGCAAAACTAGGCCTTTGCTGACTAAAGCAATTATATGAATAATGTTGTTTTACTAATAACTACTTATCACAAAAAAATCCTGTATAAAGAGAAAAAGGCTGACTAAAAAGGATCCTCACTCAATCCTTTTTAGTTAGCCTCTTTAATTTTAAATTATTTACTGAACATACCTTTTAATACGAATGCAACGTTTGCAGGACGTTCTGCTAGACGACGCATGAAGTATCCGTACCAGTCAGTACCATAAGGAACATAAACTCGCATATTATAGCCTTCTTTAACAAGCTCTAATTGACGCTCTGTACGAATTCCGTATAACATTTGGAACTCAAATTGATCATTTGGAATATTATGTTCTTTTACTAATTGTTTTGTATACTCAATCATTGCTTCATCATGTGAAGCGATCGCAGTAAAGTTACCGTTTAATAAGTGCATTTTAATGATTTTTTTGAAGTTTTCATCCACATCTTTTTTCTCTGGGAATGCTACTTCAGCAGGCTCTTTATAGGCACCTTTTACTAAACGTAAATTTGGTTTTAAGCTGTTTAAATCTGTAATATCGTTTTCAGTTCTGTATAAATAAGCTTGGATAACTGTTCCGATATTATCGTACTCAGATCTTAATTGCTTAAAGATACGAATTGTTTTTTCACAACGAGTGAAATCTTCCATATCAATTGTAACGAATACACCATTCTTTTTAGCTGCCTCTAAAATACGACGCATGTTTGATAAAACTAACTCGTCAGAAATATCAAGACCCATCGAAGTCATTTTTAGAGAACATTGTGAATTTAATTTTTCTTTTCCAATCGCTTCAATTGCTTCGATACAGTGATCAGCCATTTCATTTGCTTCTTCAACCGTGTCAACGAATTCTCCAAGATAATCAATTGTTACTTTTAAATTCTTTTTATTTAAGTCCTTAATAACTTTTGTAGCTAAATCGATTGTTTCGCCTGCAACAAAACGTCCTGCACCAAATCTTAGGCCATATTTTTTAGCCATTTTAGTTAAAAACTTATTTTTAGACATAAATAAAAAAGCATTCTTCATAACTTGTTCCATTACTCTACCCCCAAAATTAAACTTTACTTTTCTCTCTATATATTACTAATGTATCATTTAATGAAATTTGTTAAAACAATTATTTAATAATTTGTCGAATTTTGTTTATTGAAAAATGTATGCCCTTACTTAATATTATATTATCATAATTTATATATGTCGTCATCTTTGAAAATTATGGATAAATATTATTGCTTATTTTTGTTAGCCATTGCTTCTCTATGCTGGTCATTTAACGTTTTAATCTCTTTAATTAAATTAACAACTTCATCTTTAGCTTGAGGATATGTATCATTCCAATGTTTTACTAATGCGGGCATTGATTTTGATATGTATGTATACATAACCCACTTTTCCACTTTTGCCTGTTTTTCCTCTGACCAATCGCCTAATAACAATTCCGTATATTTTTTTAGTAACGCATCAAATTTTGCTTCAAATTCATTTTCCAAACGAAATCACCTCTCCATATTATTATTAAGTTTTCAAAATCTAATTTGAATCTTTCCTTTTTTTACCTAAACCTATTTACTATGAAATTATATTATATCTTCAACCAGTTTTACGGTGATTATTTAAAAATGTAAAGTAAAAATAATAAATAGTATATAACTTGTTCAATTTCATATTTTGTTCATAATTTCACAAACTTATCGACATTTTTTGTCTGTATACTATATATGTGTTAATCAAAGAGCGTATAGGGAGTGAAACCATTTGGAACGAGATAGTATCCAATATTGTATTGATTTAGCTCTTAAAAAAAAGAAAATACTAGATCAAAGCTTAATTAAATATTTAACTCGTGCTGCCTTAGCTTCTATTTATATAAGCTTTATTCTCATTGTCTGTTTAAAATTAGCCGAATTATTTAGATTACAAAATTCACCATTTTCATCTGTAGCTTATCCACTTGTTTTTTCTACGGCATTAATTATGATTATTTATGGTGGTGGAGAATTATTTACTAGTAATACGATGTATTTTACCTTCTCTACATTAGCTAAAAAAACTTCAAAACTAGATTTAGTAAAAAACTGGATTGCATGTTACTCAGGGAATATTATTGGAGCATTTATTTTTGCGATTATTTATTTTTTAACAGGTTTAGCAAAAGATTTTCCTGCCGATCATTTTTTAACAGGTGTAGTTGACCATAAAATTCACGCATCATTTTTCCACTTATTTTTTAAAGGTATTTTATGTAATTGGCTTGTCTGTCTCGCTTGTTTTTTACCAACTAGATTTAAAGATGATTTAGCAAAAATGTTACTGATCTTTTTATTAGTATTTGCTTTCTTCTTCTCTGGTTATGAACACAGTATCGCAAATATAGCTGTCTTTACATTATCTTATATCATTCCACATCATGTAGCCTTTACATTTGGTGATGTATTGCATAATTTAATTCCAGTTACACTTGGAAATATGATTGGTGGTTCAGTTGGTGTCGGAATGGCATATTACTACTTGAATAATGAACAAAAATTAGA
This sequence comes from Bacillus sp. AFS053548, assembly GCF_002575105.1. NCBI lineage: Bacteria > Bacillati > Bacillota > Bacilli > Caryophanales > Bacillaceae > Bacillus > Bacillus sp. AFS053548. The sequence goes on from NZ_NUHI01000020.1 coordinate 69,152, forward strand.
AGTAAAAGAATTAAAACGTGCTTCATAAACCTAATCTACCTGTCTTCTTTTTTTTGAAGACAGGTTTTTTCGTGCAAATCTAATTTTATTATGGTAATAATGATTTTATAATGAAAATTTTTCCTTTTTTGGTGGTGTGAAATTTGAAATACAATCATTTTGTTCGGTTTATCATGTTCATTTCATTACTTTGTTTTCTTTTATTATCATATGGCTTCGTGAAAGGTGCTTATTCAGTTTTAAATCCTCAAAAGAGCAAACTAATCGTGAATAATAATGCACAGAAAAAAAATCAAAATGACAGTGTTCACAAAAACAATAAACTGAAGATTGTTGCATTAGGAGATTCACTTACGCGTGGTGTCGGTGATGATGAAGGAACAGGTTATGTAGGAAGAGTAAAAACGATTCTTCAAAAAGAGTATAAACAACCAACAACGATCACAAATTTAGCTGTTAGTGGCGCAAAAACATCAAATTTACTTAACGATTTAAAGAAAAAAAATATACAAGAAACGATTGGCTCTGCTGACATAATCGTTCTTTCCATAGGAAGTAATGATTTATTTCCTGGCGCTAATCAATTAAACGAACAATTTTTAAAGTCATATCGACCAGATGAAAAAACGTTTAAAAATAATCTACAATCAATTTTTAAACTAATACGTCAAAAAAATACTACAGCATCTATTTATGCGTTTGGATATTATAATCCATTTCATAATGTTCAAGGATTAGATGCATCGTCAAGCTTTGTATCTAGATGGAACAATCTACTTGAATTATCGGTACTTCAAACTACTAATGCATACGTCATTCCAACATTCGATTTATTTTTTAACGAAGAAAAGAAATATTTGTACACTGACCATTTTCATCCGAACAAAGACGGTTATATTGAAATGGCCAATCGCTTAACTAGTAAAATAGGAAGTCAGCTTCGAGGTGAGTCGAATGAATAAAGTTCTTAAATTAGATGGTGTTACAAAGAGTATTAAAGGAAAAGTACTAGTCCATAAAGTTTCATTTGAAGTTTATGAAGGTGAAGTATTTGGCTTTCTAGGTCCAAATGGGGCAGGAAAAACAACAACTATTCGAATGCTAGTCGGATTAATCAAACCAACAAAAGGAACAATTGAAATCGCTGGTTATCCAGTTAAAACTCATTTCAAAGAAGCAATGCGACAAATTGGTTGTATTGTAGAGAATCCAGAATTATACGGTTATTTAACCGGATGGGAAAATCTAAATCAATTTGCGAGAATGTTAGGAATTAAAGATGAGAAAAAAATAAGTGAAGTCGTAAATTTAGTTAAATTAACCGATCGAATTCATGAAAAAGTAAAGACGTATTCACTCGGAATGAAGCAAAGATTAGGAATTGCTCAAGCATTACTTGGAGGCCCTAAACTTCTAATTTTAGATGAACCTACTAATGGATTAGACCCAGCCGGTATTCGTGAATTACGTGAATTTATTCATATGCTTGTAAAAGAGCAAAATATAAGTGTTTTTATTTCAAGTCACTTATTAAGTGAAATCGAATTGATTTGTGATCGCGTAGGAATTATAAATAGAGGAAAAATGGTTAGAGTCTCAACAGTAAAAGAATTAATAAAGGAAGCTGCTGAAAGAGTTGAATGGCGGGTTTCTCCAATACAAAAAGCGCTAGATTTATTAAAAAAGGATTCTACGATTCAAGATATCATAGTAAAGGATGAGCTTATCCAATGCCGAATGTCTCCTCTGAAAATAAATGAGGTCATTCAACAATTCGTAGCAGTAGATGTGCAAGTGAATGGCGTTAAAACAATGTCTGAAACATTGGAAGATTTATTCATGGAAATGACTGGAGGCGAGGTTCGTGGCTGAACTAATTAGACTCGTCTTTAACGAAATTGAAAAAATGGTTAGGAAAAGAAGAATACTTGTTATCTTTTTCATTTTAGCAGTGCTAATCCCTATTTTTGTTTATGCTCAACTGCAGCAAACTGAAGAAACAATTAAAAGACTTGGTACTGATAATTGGAAAGTAGCACTTCAACAAAAAATAGTCGACCAGCAAAATAGATTAAATTCATCAGGAATACCTGAAGAATGGAAAAGTTGGTTAAAGGTTCAAATTGATCAAGAGCAATATTATTTGGATAACGACATAAATCCTACTACACCTGGTGCACCTACATTTATACGAAAATTAATAGAACAAAGTATTGGGTGGCTACTTCTACCTTTATTAGTCATGGTCATCACAATCGATATTATATCTGGTGAGCGAAGCGACGGAACGATAAAATTACTACTAACCCGTCCCATCAAAAGATGGAAGGTCTTACTTAGTAAATACATATCCATTTGTTTATTAATCTCTTTTCTTCTCGTTCTATATGGCGTATTAGCATATGTCGTTTCAGGATTTGTTTTCAGCTTTAAAGGCTGGACAGTACCAGTGTTAACAGGATTTGTCATCAAAAATAACCAACTACTAACTGATTCAGTTCAACTGATTCCCCAATGGCAATACATCATTATGGCATTTGGACTTGCTTGGTTTGTCTGTATAATAATTGGAACTCTTTCATTTATGGTATCCGTATTAGTTCGAACGACACCTGCTGCAATGGGCATTATGCTCGCCGCTTTAATAACAGGAAGCGTTCTAAGTGGACTAGCTACATCATGGTCAGGAGCAAAATACTTCTTTAGTGTGAACCTTGGCCTAACTGACTACTTAGCTGGTCAACTTCCTTCCATTGAGGGATTAAACATGCACTTCTCTATTATGAATTTATCAATATGGGGAATATCAGCATTACTAATCTCTTTCATCGTATTTATTAAGCAAGATATGAATTAAATAGAACGGGGATTGAAAAAGTCTAAATTCTTTTCAATCCCCGTTCCTGTTTTATCCGTCCTAATCCTTTCCTGGTCTCCCTGACCTTAATGGCTCAACATGAATATGTGTATATTGAATTCCATGTTGTTCGCTTAAGATCATTTCGATTTGGTCAGTGATGCCGTGACTTTTACTCACATCTATTCCGCCGTCTACTTCAATGACTACATCTGCGATTGTTGTATTTCCGTACATTCTTGCTCTTAAATCTACAACTTTATGTACACCTGGTACTTTATCAACCGTTTCAGTAAAGAGATTCATTTCTTCTGGATCGAATCCATCTGTTAATAGGAGGGTTGCATCATAAAAAATCTCCCATGCTGTTTTGCAAATAATCACACCTACTAAAATGGCCGCGATTGGATCGATAATAGGAAAACCAATCGAAGCACCTAAAACACCAATCGTCGTTCCGAAACTAACTAATGCATCGGAAAAATTATCTTTTGCTGATGCCTCAAGCCCTTTACTCTTTGTTCTCTTGGCAACTTTATTATTATAAAAGTAAATACCAAACATAAAAATTCCAGAAGCAAATGCCACTACAGCTGCTAGTCTATTCGGAGTCTCATATTCTCCAACGAAAAGTGAACGAATATTTTCAATAATAACCTGTAATCCAACCGACATCATAATAAAAGACGCAATTAAAGTAGCTATTTGCTCTGCTCTTGAATGTCCATAAGGATGGTCTAAATCTCTCGGTTTTCTTGCGATTCTTATTCCGATAAATACAGCCAAAGTCGCACCAATATCAGTCACATTGTTAAGCCCATCAGCTAAAAGAGCACTAGAATTTGTATAAAAACTAACAAGTACTTTTACACTCGCAAGAACTAAGTAGGAAATAACACTTAAAAAAGCAGCAAAGTCTAATTGCTTTTGAAGATTTTTATCCATGAACTCACCCCGCTCTAATAAAAAATCATATGGGTTTATCATGCCCATAATGCAATTTTTCCATTTTAAGTAAAAAAAAACAGATCCGAATTATCGAATCTGTTTTTCCTATCATACCTCTTTAATCAAAGTGGCTTTGGATTATAGCTTGATCCCGTTAAATCTGTTAAGTCACAAACCGTTTGCCATAGTTCAGGATAAAATTCAAATCGTACAGCTCGTTCTAATGCTTCTGCTGGTACTCCTTTTAAGCTCTTTGTATTCATACCAATCATGCGACGAACAAGTTGAATATGCAGTCTGCGGAATGATTGGAATCTTTCATCGAAGCAAGTTAATTCTTGCATTAATTGGAATAACTCAAAGTTTTTAGCCGCATCTTGATGTAATTGAACAGGTGTAAGTAAATTTTCATCTAATAAATCTTTAAAAGGCTGCCAAAGTGTTGGACCTAATTTTAAGATTTCATTAAATCCTGGAGAATCTTGACCGCTACCTCTTCCTAAAGCTAAACGAATAATATGATAGTCACTTGGACTTACTAGTTTAACCATATCAAAAACTGCTGGTAAATGTACTAGGTGATTATTAATGCGTTGTAAGTGATGTGTTGCTTTTGTAACCTCTTTTGCACGCATATGTTTATCTGCAAAATGAATAGATTGGATGATTAATTTAAAATGTAACTCAGCAATTTGGTGAACTGTTTGAAACGTTAATTCATCTGGACAAAATAATTCTTCGTCAGGTTTTTGTAAACTTAATAATTCTTCTGTTCGAATATACTTCTCGTAATCTGTCAGTTTTTTTTGCTCTTGTGTCATTTCCCTTTTCCCCCTAAACTAATTTACGTAAAACTGCTCGTACTGGACTACCATCTGCATCTGTTAATGGCAGCGGTAATGCAATAAGCTCATACTCACCTGGAGTTACATTTCTTAAATCAATCGATTCGAGAATATGAATACCGGCATGATGGAGAGCATGATGTGCTTCTAGATCCTTACTATCAAGTGGGTCTACTGAAGGTACATCTACTCCAACTAATTTAACGCCTTTTTCATGTAAAAACTCTGCTGCATCCTTTTCAATATGTGGAATTCTCTCTGGGAAAACGCTATCATTTTTCCATGAATTTGTTTTAATTAATAAACGTTCTACACCATCGAATTGAAAAGCTTCTAAATCCGACTTTTTAATGCTATCTACTTCAATCAACTCGATTACTTTTGCAATCCCTACATATAAATTAGGATCTAAATCTATGACTCTCTTACCATTTTCATCAAAATGAAATGGCGCATCAATATGCGTTCCTGTGTGAGTACTTAAAGTTAACTTCCCAACATTAACAGAGCCACTTTCCTCTTTTGTCCAACTCAATTGGAATGAAAAATTCGTATCACCTGGCCATACAGGCATACCATCTTCAAGTCTTCTTGATATATCAATTAATGTCATTTCATACAACCCCTAAGCGATGATTTCTCGTTCATTCTTAAACTGTTCATATTGTTTCTCAACCATGATTTTCTTTAAGATTTGTACACTATTCCAAACATCTACATAAGAAGTATAAAATGCGATTGGTGCTAATCTGATTACGTTTGGTGCTCGAAAGTCTGGTACAATCCCATTTAACTTTAATGCTTTACAAACCCTTGCAGCATCATCGTGTTCAAGACAAACATGCCCACCACGATCTGAATCCTCGAGTGGATTACCAATTGTAAAATCAAATTCACTTAATTCTTCATTGATTAAACTCATTAAATAAGCTGTACTGTGTAAAGACTTTTCACGAATTCTCTCAATTGTAGCTTCTTTACACATCTCAAGTGAGCCAACAAGCGGTGCCATGCTTAAAATATGAGGGGTACCGATTTGATAAGCGCCAACTGTATCAGATGGAACAAATTCATGCTTCATATCGAACTGCTTTTCTTTATTTGAGCCGAACCAACCAGCTAATCCAGGCATAGTTCCAAAATGCTTTTCATGAACGAATAGGCTTCCCACTCCACCTGGTCCACTATTTAAATACTTATAATTACACCAATAAGCAAAGTCCACGTCCCATTCATGGAATTGATGAGGGATTGCGCCAACAGAATGGCATCCATCAAAACCGATAATGATTCCACGCTCATGTGCAGCTTTTGTTAATCTCTCTATATCTAATAATTGTCCACTTCGGTATAAAACAGTTGGAAGAATAATTAAGGCAATTTCATCAGTCATTGCTTCAATAATATCTTCTTCTCTAATTGTTCGACCATCACGGCTTTTAACTTGAATTAAGTGAGTTGCTGGATCAAAGCCCTTTAATTTTAATTGACTTTGAATAGCATAAATATCTGACGGAAAGTTTAACTCATCCGCTAATATTTTCGTTTTTTGACCTTTTGGGTGATAAAAAGATGCAATTAATTGATGAAGATTTGTAGTTGTTGAACCAGTTACAATCACTTCATTCTCTTTTGCCCCTACTAACGGTGCACTTAATGCTCCCAATTTTTCTGCAAAATAATACCATGGATGATCGCCCTGCATCCATCCATCGATTGCAAGTGTCTTCCATGAATCTAACAAATCTAGCAAACTTTGTTCTGCTCTTTTTGAAAGAAGTCCTAGCGAATTTCCATCTAAATAGATAGTACCTGGTTGTAAGTAGAACTCATCACGATAATTTGATAATGAATCTTTTTTATCTAGAAATTCTGCAAATTCTTTTGTTGGCTGAAACATCCCCTTGTTTTACCCCCTTGCAAGAAATAACCTACTATATTAAAGGTATTGCGATTAATAATATATGTCAATATTTTCTGAATATAATATTTAATAAAAAAAGTGTCAACAAATCCAAAATATTCCTATCTTAGATTTTGACACAATTTATTCTTCTATTTAATTGCTTTCCCCTACAAATGTAAGTCCCGTTTCTTAAACGAAACATACGTGACAATCGTTAATATAATAATTAATCCGATCGAAATAGTTGTATAAATACCGTCAAATCCTCCACCGTACATAATATCTTTCGCTTCAAAGTACTTAAACGGTGTAAGATATTTTAACCCTTCAATTCGATCATTCAAATCAATTGCAATTGATAGTATAAATGTGATTAATAGAATACCAGTTGCATAAAAGGCAGCCTTTTTGGAATTTTTACAAACTGCAGCTATAGCCGAACCAATTACTAAAAATAATAGCTGTAAAATAAACATCCCAGCCATTACCACTGCTATATCACCATTTACATTCTCACCTTTACTATACTTTCCTACTATTAGTACACTGGATATCCACGTAATACCGTTAAAAATAAAAATGTTTACTAGAGCACTCATTAATTTAGAAGTTATGATCTTAATTCTAGAAATAGGTTTTACAAATAAAAACTCTGCTGTTTTATCTCGCTCTTCTTTAGCAATAATATTAGCGCCTAGCATTGCCGCATGAATCGTTGCCATTAAATATAAATATAAAACTAATATGCCAAAATAGCCGCTTGCCTTTGATAAATCCAGTGCTCCTGAGCCCATTATAGCTTGAAGAGATTTCGGCATTTGATTAAAAAGATCGGTTATTTGGCCATTGGAAGCCGTAGCTTTATATTTTGCCATTCCACTACCTACTAAAAAAACAATTCCGATACACCAAAAAATAATCGATTTTCGATATGTCTTCATTTCTCTTAAAAATATATTCATTTCCACCCTCCCTTTCCTATAAGTTATACCGCGTGAATATCTCTTTTCTTATAAATCAAGTAGCTTGCAATGATTGAAACAATAATAATCCCAATCGACGCAATCAAAAATTGTGATTCAAATCTTGAATGAGCAATGATATATTTCGGTTCAAAATATTTAAAAGGCGATAGAAAACGTTTGGCATTGCTTTCATCTGTAGCTACTACCATACCAACTACGAAAAATCCAAAAACAATCGCAAGAGAAATTGATAGTACCGCTTTGATTTTTGGAAATACAACTGATAATAAAATGCCTATTCCAAAAAATAGTAATTGCGTAATAAACAGCGATACAGAGAGTATTATAATTGCCTTACTACTATAATCCGCAGTTTTTACATGCTGAGCCATTATAATAGTTGCTATGAGATAGAATACATTTGTAATCGCTAAAGAAACAACACCTGCAAAAATCTTTGAGGTCATAACCTTTATTCTAGTTACTGGTTTTGTTAGAAGAAAATCGGCTGTTTTTTCACGTACTTCTTTTGAAATAATTGATGTACCTAAAATCATGGCTTGAATCGCTCCACAAAGAGAAATATAAATAAATACATAGGAATAAAACCCTAAAACATTCCCAAAGCTCTCAATTTCAAGTCCAAGTGCTTTTCTTACCCCTTCAGGATAACCTTCCAACACTTTTGAGAATTCTCCATAGTCCTTTGCAATAGCTGGGAATAAAGATAAGAAAAAAACGACGATTGCCATTAAAGAAACTGTCCAAATAAAGGTGGATTTCCGATAAGCTTTTAACTCATGTAAAAAAATATTCATTGCTTATTAGGCCTCCTTTTCATAATAATGTAAGAAAATTTCCTCCAGGTCAGGCTCTTCAATCCATAAATTTTCAATTTCGATTTCCGCTATTTTCTTTAAAACTATATTTATATTGCCTTTAAAAATAAAGCTAACCGTTTTACCTTTGATTTCAATATTATTTACCCCTGGCATATTGAAGAAATTTGGGTCTACACTGTTTTGAATATCTATTTTAAATCGTTTGTAATTGTTTTCTTGTAGTGTGCTTATTTTTTCTACTGTCACAATCTTACCTTCTTTAATAATTGCAACTCGATCACATAAACGTTGAACTTCACTTAAAATGTGAGATGAAAATAAAATCGTTGCTCCTTTTTTGTTTTCCTCTTCTAGTAAGTCAAAAAATCTTTGTTGCATTAAAGGATCAAGACCACTTGTCGGTTCATCCAATATGATTAACTTCGGTTCATGAAGTAATCCTTGGACAATCCCTACCTTCTTTTTATTACCTAAAGATAAATCATCAATTTTCTTCGTTAAATCGAGATCCATTACTTCAGCTAATTCTTTTATTCGTTTCGTGCAATCCTTTTTATAAAAACTAGCTGAGTATTTTAACAAATCCATCACTTTCATATTGTCATAGTAAAAAACTTCAGATGGCAAATAACCGATTTCTTTTTTTATTTCTGGAGCAAACTGTATACAGTCCTTGCCAAATATTTTAGCACTACCGCTCGTAGGATAAATTAACGAAAGTAAAGTTCGAATTGTAGTTGATTTACCTGCACCATTTGGACCAATGAATCCGAATATTTCTCCCTCTTCTATATTGAAGCTTATATCTGTGATCCCCCTTGAATTGCCATAGGTCTTCGTTAAATTATTAATTTCAATCGCGTACATAAATGAACCTCCCGCTTTGTTTTGAAATATTACATCTTGATTATTACAAAACTAGTATATACCTCAATTATAAAAAAGAGAATATGTTTTGAAATAATTTTAATAAAATATTTCAAAACATGATATACTATTGTATAGATCATGACGGAGGTATCGATTTTGGACGGATATAAAAAACGAACTCTGCAGAAAATGGAGAGCATTGAAAAAAGTACAACTAAATTATTGTCATTACCTTTAAATGATATAAAAATAGCAGATATTGCAAAATTAGCGAATGTATCACAAGTATCAATTTACAATTATTATGGTAGTAAAGAAGCCCTACTAAAAGCTACAATTATTCGATTAATGGATCATCAATACGAAGAAACAAAACAAATGCTTTCAAGTGATATTCCTTTTAAAGAAAAAATTAAAGAATTATTTATTCGTAAGAAAAACGGTCTTGATATAATTAATCTTGAAATGTTTACTGCATTGATGAAAAAAGACCCTGAACTACAAGAATTAGTTTTAGATTTTACAATGAACAAATCATTCAAATTGCTGATTTCGCTAATCGATGAAGGACGTTCACTAGGTTTAGTTCGAAATGAGGTTCAAAATAAAACATTACTAATCTATATCCAAGTCTTGAGCCAAGCCTTTTTAAATATGGACCAAACAACCTCACAATATATCCAACAAAAAGAAGTAGTAGATGAAATTATGAATATATTCTTATATGGATTACTGAAACAAGAGGACTAAAATAGAATAGTTATAAAAAAGGCATCTTTGCTTGGGCAAAGATGCCTTTTCTATTTGGAATATTATTCTAGGTAAACTTATCCATAGATTTGTATTATCCTACTCATTTTGTTCATACAATGAATTACTTATCTATATTTTAAACTCTTGGAGGAGTATATGCGCAAAACTATTCTATGGTTTAAAGAAAATTGCGACGAAATTAAGAGAGGCCTAATAGGTGGATTTACCATTTTCAGTCTAGCAACTATTTTTTTCACAACTGATTCTTCTGTAGAATACAACCAAAACGCATGTCTAAAATGGGAGTATAACAAATCTGCACAAGTCAATGTCTGCTCGATTTATAAAACATCTACTACTAACACTATTCCATACGGCTCAATGCTGAAGGAGAGATAAGAATAGAAAAAGGATAAGGCATGTACCTTATCCTTTTTTCTATTGTCCAGCAACGTCTCTTTTCTTAAATAGCTCACCAGCAGTAACAAGAAATAACAAAATATAAATAATCAGTACTGCTATAGAAAATTCAATTCTCATGCCGTTTTCTATATTGATCCCCTTTGTGTAAACCGTTAAATCAGAGTGCATAAATGGTAAAAACTTAGACCAACTTTTTGTTCTTAATAATGTTGCGATCACATCTGAGGTTGCTAGTAGGATAATGCTTATTAACAAAGAAATACTGCTTGTCCTTAACACAGTAGATAAGAAGTAAGCAACGGCAACAAAGAACAAGTATGGTAGTAGATTAATTAAGTAATCGTTTAGTAAACTTGGTAAAATACCTTGTTCTACTACATGGTTATTTACATATTGTAATACCGGTTGAGCACTAAAATGTAAGCCGTTTAATGCACTACCTATAATAAATGAGTAGATGATGATTGCAAAAGAAAAAATGAAATATAATATCACCAAACTTAAAAATTTTGCGTAATAGATCATTCTTCTTGTTGATGGTTTAACGAGCAAGAAATTAATCGTTTTCCATTGATGTTCTTTTGACATCATATTACTTGCAAAATAAATAAGAAGGATTCCTATAAAGTTCGTTACGACCGCACCTTTTTTCATAAAGTCCAACACAGTGTGTTGTTGAATTGGTGAAATATTATGTGCAAGACGATACTTATTGATCTCATATGTCTCTTTTTGCTCTTTTGCAAATGCTGGTAAGTCGGAAGAGTTTTGCTCTGCTAGTACTTCTTCTATCTTTTTATTTTCTATTTTTAATTCTGTTCTCCAGTTTTCAGCTTTTGCTGCTCCGCTTTCCTTTTCTACATAATCCCATCTTCCTAGAACAATAATTGGGATAAATAGTAAAATTAACGTTATGATAAATGATTTTTGGACGAATATTTTACGTAACTCGTTCTCAATTAATCGAATAAATTTACTCAATGACATTTCCTCCTGTCAATTGAATGAACAAATCTTCTAACCTTTCTTTTTTGCGAGTTACATAATAAATCTCTATTTCAGAAAGCACCAACTCTTTTATTAGTGAAGGAATCTCTTCTTCATCGATTTCAAAAATAATTTTTTGATCATTAATAACGTCAAATTTGTACTTGTTATCTTTATTTGTAAAACTACTTTCAAAAGCTTTCGTGCTTTTTACAACTATTTCAATAAATAACTTCTCACCACTTTTATCATTCAGATCAATTGATTCAACAAATTGACCATTTTGAATAATAATTGAGCGATCACAAATCAATTCTATTTCAGATAATAGATGACTAGAAAGTAGGATTGCAGTTTGTTCGACCTCAGCAATCTGTTTTAAATAATCACGGATTTCTCTTACTCCAGCCGGATCCAATCCATTAGTTGGCTCATCTAAAATTAAAATTGAAGGATTATGTAATAATGCTTGAGCAATTCCTAATCTTTGCTTCATTCCTAAGGAATAGGTTGAAAACTTTTTATGTATGGCATTCGAAAGTCCAAGTAAATCAATAACCTCAAGAACTCTCTCCTTTGAAACACCTTCTAACATTCGAGCAAAATACATTAGATTTTTATACCCACTATAAAAAGGGTAAAATGCAGGAGTTTCAATCATTGCCCCGATCTGTTTGATCGATTCTTTAAATTTTTCCTTAATCGAATTGCCTTGGATATAGATCTCACCACTCGTGATACTCATAAGTCCAACAATCATTCGCATTGTCGTAGTTTTTCCTGAACCATTTGGCCCAAGTAAGCCTAAAACTTCACCTTTATATAATTCAAAACTAATATCTTTAATAATCTTTTGATTACTAATCGTCTTATTTACGCTTTTTAGCTCAAGAACAATATCTGAATTCATCTTGAGGCCTCCTATATATGCAATAATCTCTTACTAACTATAAAGTTTTCCCCTTCCTTTTCTCAAAAATTAATGCTATTCTCATGGAAGGAATTGAAAGGAGAACTTTATGAAAAGAATACCATATTACTTAGTATTTGGCTCATTTATCCCATATTTATTAATCTTTGCTTTACCTTTTTTACCTGTTTCTGGGAGCTTAAAAGCTGGTCTGATCGCTCTATTAGTTATTCTTGGAGAAGGAATGTTTTGGATTGGTGGAATATTTGTAGGTAAAGATGTTATGACGAACTATCGTAAAAAATTGAGCCCGGCAAAATGGTTTAAAAATAGAAGAAAGCAAGAAAACTGATGAATAAAGGGATGCTCTCATATAGAGCCCTTTTTTTTATGCAAAATGTTGGTTGTGGATAGAATGCAACATAATGTTAACTTTGTTGATAAAGTTGTGAACAGTGTTTATAAAGTAGTGATTTTTATCCATAAAGTCATTGGATTCAAATTCAGTTGGACTTTATATGTTGATAACTAATGAGTTCAGACTGAAAAGTACGAATTTATATCGAACATTGTTGATAAAGTTGTGAACTTCTTTGATCAAGAATCCCTCTAAATCTGAAACCATTTGATTAAAAATCATAATAAAACGCAAAAAACCCACAAAATTGTGGGTAGACAAAGTACAAAAAACATAAATTACTTGCCTTCTAATTGCTTCCATTTATTTTGCATAACAGGTGGCTCATAGTTTTGCATTAGTTTTAATAGGTCGTCTGCATTTTCTGCAACAACAAATAAGGAAAGTGTATTTTCGTTCATAAATCCTTCTTTTATAGCATGTTTAAGTAAATCTAACACAGGGCTAAAGAAGTTATCAACATTTAATAAACCGATTGGCTTATTGTGGATTCCAATTTGTGCCCAACAAATAATTTCAAATAATTCATCGAAAGTACCAATTCCGCCCGGCAATGCAATAAACCCATCGGACATCTCGTTCATTAAAGCTTTACGCTCATGCATTGATTCTGTCTCAATGAATTGCGTTAGCCCTTTATGGGCAACCTCTCCACGAAATAATCCACCAGGCATAATGCCAATGACATTTCCACCTTGTTTTAATACTTCATTTGCGATTTCTGCCATAATCCCTAGTCTTGATCCACCATATATTAAATCTATATTATTACTAGCAAATAAGGCACCTAGTTTTTTTGCTTGAAGACTAAATGACTCTCTATTCCCAAGATTTGAACCAGCATAAACACAAATTTTCTTCATAAAATGTCACTTCCTTCGATGTATTTTACTTTATTTTAACATATCTTTCGATTAGGATTGTAAAGATAAAGTTAACTAATTATTTTTTAGGAGTTGAAAAAATGAATTTAGGTACCATTGGAACAAGCTGGATTACAGAAAGTTTTATCGAAGCTTCAAAGGATAGTAAATTGCTTAAATTAACTGCGATCTATTCTAGAAATGAAGAAACTGCAAGAGCATTTGCTACAAAGCACAACGCTCCTAAGTTTTTTACGAATATTGAAGAGTTAGCAACAAGCCCTGATATTGACGTAGTATACATAGCATCTCCGAACTCATTGCACTATGAACAAAGCATTTTACTATTAAAGAATAAAAAACATGTTATTTGTGAAAAACCAATTTTCTCAACAATTAATGAGTTAACTCATGCCTTTAAAGTTGCAGAAGAAAATGGAGTTTATTTATTTGAAGCAATTCGTAACTTCCACTCACCAAACTTTACAGCTTTAAAAGAAGGTCTAGAAAAAATCGGCCAAATTAGAAGTGCTAATCTGCATTATTTACAATATTCTTCTAAATATGATGCATTTCTAAGAGGTGAAAATCCAAATGTTTTCTCTCCCGAATTTTCTGGTGGAGCGTTAGTAGATTTAGGTGTTTATCCAATTTATGTAGCGATTGGTTTATTCGGAAAACCAGCCTCAGTAAATTATACACCTGTTAAATTGCGTACAGGTATTGATGGTAGTGGAACATTAGTGTTAAACTATGAAAACTTTACCTGTAGCATCCAATGCTCTAAAGTCTCTCAATCATATATTGAAAGTGAAATTACTGGTGAAATTGGAACTTTAGTTCTTGATAAACCATCTCCAATTTCAAAAATTACTTTGATTAACCATAAATCTAAGCAACGAGAGTCATTGGAAGTTAGCCAAGTACCAAATGATATGCTATATGAAATCCAAAATATTACTAGCATAATAAAGGAATCAAATCAAACAGAATATGAAAACTTAAAAGAGCTTAGCAAGTTAGTTTTAACAGTAACTGAATCTGCGAGAAAGCAAGGCGGAATTGTTTTTGGAGTTGAAAATAAAGAAAACTAGCCGATTGGCGAGCCTTAGGTGAAGACAGAGGCGTAGTTGCATTTATACTTAATTCCTAAAATTGGCAACTAACGTCGAGTTTTCTTGTGCGTTGCCAATTTATACTTTCTAGTGAAATTAAAAATACCAGTTATCCGATTAGGTGGATACTGGTATTTTTTCTGAAGTTTTTTTCGATTAATTATGTAAGAGCTGATTAAAAAAATTAATCAGCTAATTATTTTTTAATATACAACAACCCATCCAACCCCTGGCACAAAGTACCATCTTCTACCATTTAGAATATAATACCCTCCAGACCAATAACCTCCATGTCCCGGCCCATATCCTGGTCCATGTCCCGGCCCATATCCTGGTCCATGTCCTGGTCCATGTCCTGGTCCATGTCCTGGTCCATGTCCTTGACCGTATCCTGGTCCATGTCCTTGTCCATGTCCTTGTCCTGGTCCGTATCCTGGCCCATGTCCTTGTCCTTGTCCTGGTCCATATCCTGGCCCATGTCCTTGTCCTTGACCTGGTCCATATCCTGGCCCATGTCCTTGTCCTTGTCCTTGACCCGGTCCATGTCCTGGTTGAGCATATTCTGGTCCAGGATATCGACTAAATAATTCATCAAAAACCATGCACTCACCACCTAAATAGAATCATTTCCCTATAACTTATTAATTCTGATAAAGGCATGAGCAAGTACTACTACATTTACATGACTTATTTATATAATTGATGTTTTCGCCTATAAGTTTAAATGAATTCTATATAAAATAATTACCTTTTTCTCTTATTCTATACATTCTTCAAGTTCTTTATATAAAGCAATACTTTTTAAGTCTAATTCTTCAAGTTCTCGATGATAATTCTGTAAAATGGTTAGATCATTTTCAAGCGACATTTGTTTATTAATTTCACTGATTGCTTCTTCTAATGAATAGATTTCATTTTCAATGTCTTCTATCTTTCTCATTTTTGTTTTTAATTTTATCGGTTTAGAATACGAATTAGTTTTGATTACTTTCTCTTTTTCTTGATTATTTCGAT
Source organism: Bacillus sp. AFS053548 (assembly GCF_002575105.1). Classification (NCBI taxonomy): domain Bacteria; kingdom Bacillati; phylum Bacillota; class Bacilli; order Caryophanales; family Bacillaceae; genus Bacillus; species Bacillus sp. AFS053548. The sequence goes on from NZ_NUHI01000020.1 coordinate 84,868, forward strand.
AGATCGTCATTTTTTCTTTTGCAATTTGGTATTCATCGATAAATTCAAAAAGCCCACCATTGTCTAGCCAATAAATTTTTGAAAATAGTTTATTAATGAAATAACGGTCATGCGAGACGGAAAGAATCGTTCCTTTAAATTTTTCAAGAGCGTCTTCTAATACTTCTCTAGATTCAATATCCAAATGGTTAGTAGGCTCATCTACGATTAATAAATTAATATCTTGATACATAAGTTGCGCCAATCTTAATCTCATTCTCTCTCCACCACTAAGTTGACTTACTTTGCGATAGACCATATAGCCATAAAATAAAAAGCCAGCTAATATATTACGTGCTTCCCCTTCCGTAACATGTACTTCCTCCCTGAATTCCTGAAGTACGGTGTGATCCGAATGGACTGGTTCGTAATGTTGTGATAAATAACCGATCTTTACGTTACTACCTAGCTTAATTTTTCCTTCCTCCATTGCTGACTGACCTAAGATCATCTTCAACAAAGTTGATTTCCCTGTCCCATTATCTCCTACAATAACCGCTCTTTCACCATAGTATAATGAAAAGTTAAGTTGATTAAATAAAACTTTTTCCGCAAAGGATTTTGAAAGATTTTCTACAACAATTACATCTTTTCCACTACGGCCAGATTCCTCTAACTGAAATGCCATTTTCTTTTTTTGTAAGACCGGTCGTTTTAATCTCTCAATTCGTTCTAGCGCTTTTTCCATACTTCTTGCTCTTCTGTGCAAACCAGCATTCGGTGGATTTGCTTGATTAGCCCATTCTCTTAAGCGCTTAATCGTTTCTTTCATTTTTTGTATTTTCTTTTGCTGCTCTTCATAAGCCTGAAATTCATTTAGTAATCTTTCTTCTTTTTGAATAACATATTGTGAATAATTCGTATAGTAGACGTTAATTTCTCCATCTTCTAATTCTAAAATATGATTGACTACTTCATCTAAAAAGTAGCGATCATGCGAGATGACAATAATCGTTCCTTCATACTCCTTTAAGTATGAACCTAACCACTCAATAGCAGATAAATCTAGGTGATTTGTTGGTTCATCAAGTAATAATAAATCAGGTTGTTGTAAAAGGACGATTCCTAATCCAATTTTTGTTTTTTCTCCACCACTTAAAGAAGCAAATTGTTTAGTAAGTAAGTCAGTGATTCCTAATCCATTAGCAATTTTCGCAAGTGAAGCTTCCATCTCATAACCACCGTTATTACTAAACTTCTCTTGTAATGATCCATAACTTACTAGCAATTGTTCTAAAGTACGTTCATCTACCGTTTTAGACATTTTTATTTCTAATTGCTTCATTTCATTTTCTATTTTTCGTAATTCTTCAAAAACCGTTAATAAAACATCCCTACTAGTCATCTCATCTGGAAAAACAGGAATTTGAGCTAAGTATCCTGTTTTTAATCCTTTTTTAAAATGAATTGAACCAGTATCAGGTGATTCTATACCCGTTAAAAGTTTAAAAATACTAGTTTTACCACTTCCATTTGCTCCAACTAAACCTACACGGCTACCTTGATGTATTTGAAATGATAAATCCGTAAAAAGTGAATTTCCACCAAACATTTTTGAAATTTTATCTATACTACATGCGATCATAATAATTCTCCTTCTATTTTCCGTACCAATCCATAGAAAAAAGCCATAGATTAATGAACTCATCCATGGCTTAAATAATGATTTAAATAGAAGTGTGTAATCACACGATTATTTTATCAATTGAAGTCGTAGGAAAGAGTACGTTTTCGTTTTATTTGAGTTATTAAATTGTTAAAAATGGACAGACCTATCCCGTTAACAGCTAAAAACGCAAATTTTGCACGACAATAATATAAAAATTCTATCATTTGTGCGCAAACCATTTGATAACGTAACATCTTTTCTACACCTCCTTTTCGAACTTAAATTTATTTAAATTATAAAATATTTTAACTTTTAGCACAATACTTATTCTATTTGGCTATACTTAAAACTGTCAGTTATTGTTCGCAATTCATACATAAATATTCTATAAACTTAAAAGAAAGAGGAGAAAGAATGAAAAAGATTTTACCTCATATTTACGTTGAAAACTGTAAAGAAGAACTTGATTACTACAAACAAATCTTTGGAGGAGAAATAAAAAACACACAAACCGGCGATGGTATTGAAATGTTTAAAGGGCACGAAGGAAAATACATACACGCAGAATTACACATCAATGAAAACTGTGTAATTTATTTTGCAGATGCTTTTAGACCATTAATTAAAGGTGACAATGTTTGGACAACGCTAGACATGACTTCTGAAGATGAAATTAATTCAATTTATGAAAAGTTAGCAAAAGACGGAGACATTCATATGGAGCTTCAAGACACATTTTGGAATTCTAGATTTGCTGTTGTAAAAGATAAAAATGGATTTACTTGGGAGTTAAATTATTCTAAGCAAGTGTAACCGGAAAAAATAAAAGCGAAGAACTTAAATTCTTCGCTTTTTCTATACTATTACAATTGGGTTAAGATTATTGGCTCGCCTTTTGTTACAACAATTGTATGCTCACATTGAGCAACTAAACTCTTATCTGGCGTCACAAATGTCCAGCCATCTCCTGACTCGATAATATGGTCTGCATTTGCAGAGATAAATGGCTCTACCGCTAATACAAGACCATCCTTTAATAACGCTTTATCCATTGGATCGAAATAACTTAAAATATGTTGTGGGCTTTCGTGAAGGCTTTTTCCAATTCCGTGGCCAGTTAGATTTTCAATTACATTTAAACCATTTTTCATTGCTTCATTATATACTGCTCTTCCAATTTGGTTTTGCTTTGAACCTGCTTTTGTTTTTTTCATTGCAGCCCAAAATGCATCTTCTGCAACTTTACAAAGCTTCTCTTTTAGTAAGTCACCTTTTCCAACTACAAAAGAGATTCCAGTGTCTGCATAGTATCCATCTAATGCTGCTGACACATCGACATTAACTAAATCGCCATCTTGAAGTACTCTTTCTCCCGGAATTCCATGAGCTACTTCTTCATTAACACTAATACAAGTTGTGCCAGGAAAATCATACTCTTTTTGTGGGGCTGAAGTTGCACCATGCTCCTCTAAAACTTGTCTACCGATTTCATCTAATTCTTTTGTTGTCATTCCAACGACAGCTCTTGCCTTCATTTCTTCTCTCGCTAATGCTACGATACGGCCGATCTTTCTTAAAGCTTCTAATTCTTGTTCATTATTGATAATCATTTTACTGCTCCTGATTCTTTTAATAATTTGACTTTCTTATATTATGCCATAATATTACTATGTTATAGTCTTTTAAGCACTTATACAAGACAAAAAAGGCAGGATTAATGGAAGAGGTTTAGGGGACGAAATCGATTTTAAGAGACTAAGGCACCTTTATTTAACCTTGAAACGTATAAGGAACAGATGATTCTAATAATTTTTCGATTCCCAACCTATGATATGGCATTAATTGATTTGCCATTTTGAGATCCATCCATTTAATTTGTAGGATTTCCTCTTCATGTGAAATAACTTGATCTCCACCGATTATTTTTGCACTAAATGTAATTAAAATTGCATGATGCCCTCTTTCAGGAAAAAAAGCTTCATTAATCGCGACAATATTGCCTACTTCCACTTCTAATCCAGTTTCCTCAAACGCCTCTCGTACTGCTGCTTGTTTTAACGTTTCATTTTCTTCAACAGCACCACCAGGTAATGTCCATACTTCATTTTCATTTTGTACCATTAAAACACTTTTATTTACTTCATCATAGATAAGCGTATAAACCACATTGACCTTTTTCATTTTGCCACCTTTACTAGACCTTAATAAGATTTTTAAATTTCAATAAAAAAATAAGCGTTCTTCTATAAAAAAACGCTTCGTGTTTTTGCATTATATAAAACTCTGTACAATCTTACCTTTTCCACCCTTAACATCTACTTCTGCAAATGCTCCATTAATCAAAGTAATTTGAGGTGGCACATGCCCGCAATCAATATCATAAATAATTGGGATTGCTAATTCTTTATTTAACTCATTATATACATCTTCTATTGTATAGTTATCTACAGTTTGATTTGCCGCACTACGTCCAAATAATATCCCAGCGCAACTTTCAAACCATCCTGCAAGTTGCATTTGTACTAAGGATCTTCTTAAATCTGTTGTATTCATTTCACAATTCTCGAAATACCAAATGATTGGTTCCTCTTCAATGTATTTACTTCTAAAAGAGCGTACATCTCCATAGGGAGTTCCGACAAGATGTCTAATCACATCAATACATCCACCTAGCAATCTTCCTTTGATTTTCTCATTTTCATTCGATGTAGTTTTCCAATTTGTTTTTTCGGACAAATGAAATACATATGGTGATGGATTTTCATGCTGCCATTTTGCTTGGAACAATTCGGATGAAGTTTGAGTGATGGAGCTACCGGATTTAGTTGCTAACACCTTCTGCCACATAGCCGTTGTATCGTCAGAGTATTCTCCTCTTAAATCGATTAAATTCGTACCGTGTGCAGTAGCAATCCCTGTTGTTAACGTTAATGCTAATAAAATAATACTCGTATCAGAATATCCTAAAATCCATTTTTCCTTATAGCTTTCAAATGCTAATTTATTAAGAATCTCTATTGCAAGCTCTCCACCCCACGGTGGAAAAATTAAATCTATTTTCTCATCTTTCATCATTCGATTTAGTTCATATGCACGTTTGTTAGCATTCGCTGATTTTGCTTTATCCTGCGTCCAAACAATATCTCCACATTCCACTTTAAAACCATCTCTTTCCATGCGGTTTATGGATTGCTTCATCAATTCGTGGAACTGCTCTTTTAAGCCTGATGATGGTGCGGTCACCCCAATTGTTGCACCACTTTTTAAAACTGGATACTTAATCATTTTATCACCCATTTTCTTTTAACTGATTCTAATAGAATACGATTGGATATACAATAATAATTTCTAAATTATGGAATTTTACTAAATTACATACCATTTTCATTTTCCTTTCATAAAACTTGTTTACATTATATTTAAATCCAGTAAGGAGGATTATGAAATGGAATCAATTGAACAAAAGCAAACAAATAAGACAACAAGTGCACCAATACAAAATATATTAAAAAAAGTTCCAGAGGTAACAATCTTTTTCTGGCTTACTAAATTGGTAACGACTGGTATGGGCGAAGTTTTTTCCGATTATATTGTAAAAACTTTAACACCAGTAATAGGTGTTGCAGTAGCTTTAATCGTCCTAATTCTGTCTTTAATCTTACAATTTAAAGTCCGTAAATATGTACCTAGTATATATTGGTTAGTTGTTGTAATGATTAGTGTATTTGGTACAGTAGCCGCAGACGTTGTACACGTTGGTCTCGGAGTTCCATATGTGATATCAACGGTGTTTTTTGCAGTTTCGTTGGCAATTATTTTTATGATTTGGTATAAGATGGAGAAAACTCTTTCTATCCACAGTATATACACACGACGCCGTGAGATTTTATATTGGTCGGTCGTAATGGGAACTTTCGCTTTAGGAACTGCTGCTGGTGACATGACTGCCTCAACAATGCATTTAGGTTATTTTACATCAGGTTTACTGTTCGCAGCTTTATTAGCAATTCCCGTTATTGGTAGAAAATTCTTCAAGCTAAATGAAATTTTCTCATTCTGGTTTGCTTACATTATGACTAGACCTGTTGGAGCATCGTTTTCTGACTGGAGTTCTGTATCTCAAAAGCACGGTGGACTTGGATTCGGTGGTGGGCCAGTAAGCCTAGTATTATCGATTATCATCATTATCCTAGTTGGTTACCTTTCTTTTTCAAAGAAGGATGTACAAAATGAGGTTGATGTTCCCCAATCTACAATCGCTTAATAACATATTAAAAAAAGAGCTGATGTTGAAATACTGTCATCAGCTCTTTTTAATTATCTATTTTTAAACAAGATTGTGTATCGCAATCAGCACCAATATAATTCCACTAATAATGGAACTAAATTGTCCAAGCGACCATCCACCAATTTTCACATTAGCGACTTTTTTTCCTAACAGGACGCCTAACCAGATTGCTAAAAAGCTAAAAATACTGGCCGCTATCGATATTGCAAATGGTGAAAGTCCGATTAAACCAACACCTAAGCCATTCGTAAGTGCATTCATTGAAACAGCAGTCCCTAGTATGATTGCTTCAAAACTACTTATGTCTCCTGAATGATCAACATCGGCTTTCTCCGGTGAACTTAAATAATTTGTAACGATATTTGAAACTGATTCGTCATCATTATTTATTATGGTCTGTTTATCTTTTCTTGGAAAAGTAAGTAGAACAATTCTAAGTCCAATTACTAGTAAAAAAAATGCACCAATTACATTCGAAAGTGTTCCTGGAAACACTTTTGAAATATATTGACCTGAAACAATACCTGCTTCACTGAAAATAAACGCTATGATTGAAATAATTAAATTCGCTAATAAACCAACCTTTATACCTCGAATTCCATAAGTTATTCCTACTCCAAAATTATCAATACTAGATGAAAAGGCAAGAAATAAAACAGTGATCCAAATTGAATAATGCATAGTTTATGCTCCTTACTTCATCCTTTTTTGCGACAAAAGTTATTTGCCTAGCTTTTTATAACCTATGAAGAATTTATGATTAGTCAACTTGTTCAAAGTTTAAAAATTTACTAATAAAAAGATTATGAGAGTATAGACTTTTTAATAAACCTTATAAAAATGCTTTGAAACAAAAAGAGGTAAATGAGCTTTTTAAAATGTACCCTATAGA
>NZ_NUHI01000021.1:0-51265 GCF_002575105.1 Bacillus sp. AFS053548
AATTTAAAGAAGATGAGCCCTATAGAATACAGAAATCATCTTCTTTGTGTGGCATAACCTTTTTTTATTGTCCTTTACATAGGGTACATTTTATAGTTCTTTATACCTTCTTTTTTTGTTTCTTAAGATAATGTACGCTAACGCTATAGTGTTTTACTTTGTACAATAATTCACAAAAAGTTAACAACTAACGGCTCCAATTCAATTTCTTTTATTATAAAATAAGGTTGTAAGGTTGATTTGAGCAGAAGTACTACATTCTTCTACTAGTTATATTTTTAACTATTTCAATCAGCTTATTTTTTAATCGTTTCGTACAATACCTCATTTTCCCCCCTCTACTTTTCTAAGTAAGAGGCTTTTTTTTGCATAATTTTCCCTTTTTTGAATACATATAAATTAAATATTTGTAAAGGATTGTCGATAGTTAATAATTTAAAAATTTGTTATAGGGGTGTGAAGTGCTTGTCAGATGCTCCCTCGGGTAATAGTATAAAAATTTTTTTAAACTTTATTAACCGACTTTTTTTTAGGGAATCAAAGGGAAAAAATGTAGATTCAAAAGAAAAACATCTTTTAACTCATAATTATTTATTTGATGTTGTTGACGAAGAACAATTTAACTTGTACGAAGATGAATTATTTTTAAGAACAATCACTTTTAAAGAAAAAAAAGTAAATGACATTTTGACACCCCGAACAAATGTGGTTGCGATTGATCTAAATGAATCTGTGGACTATATATGTAATTTATTTTTACAAGAACGGTATTCTAGAATCCCAGTTTATGAACAGGATATTGATCATATAATTGGTGTAATTTCTGAAAGGGAATTTTTAACCCAACTAATCCAAAAACAAACAGTTAATATTCATGAACTGATTAGAGAGCCGATTTTTGTTATGGAAACAATGAAAATTTCTACAGTGCTAAAAATTCTTCAAAAACAAAATGCACATTTAGCTATAGTTATGGATGAATTTGGAGGAACTTCCGGTATCGTCACGCTTGAAGACATAATAGAAGAACTCGTTGGCGAAATTAGAGATGAATTTGACGAGCAAGAGGACGATTTTTTCCAAATAAATGAGAATGAGTACCAATTCCAAGCCGCAATTGACTTATCGAGTTTTTTTAATCGATTTAATATAAAAAAACCTAGTAGTAGATATTTAACATTAGGTGGATGGTTATTCGAAAGTTTTAAACATATACCAAAAAATGGAGAATTACTTCAATATAAAAATTTAACCTTCATCATTAAAGAAGTTCAAAATAGAAGAATACAAAGCGTAATTGTAAAAATAAACCATCAAAATTTGCAAAGTAAACTCGGTTCTTAGGAGCCGGGTTTTTTATGTTTGGGACTTAATTGAACTTGATCAGGCAGTTTGGACCTAAATGGGGGTATCCAAATTTATTTAACCTGATACAACGTATTCATCTATGAAAAAAATCTTGGTAATTATTATTCTTTAGTAGTAAAAATATCAGCAAAAAGATGGTGTTAGGTTCCTCAGGAGAGGTTCATGAGGAAGTAAAACAGCGAAAAGAAGCAAAATGGTTCCTCATGAGGGGTTCATGAGGAAGTAAGAAGACGAAAAGAAGCAAAATGGTTCCTCATGAGGGGTTCATGAGGAAGTAAAAAGGCGAAAAGAAGCAAAATGGTTCCTCATGAGGGGTTCATGACGAAGTAAAAAGGCGAAAAGAAACAAAATGGTTCCTCATAAGAGGTTCATGAGGAAGTAAAAAGGCGAAAAGAAGCAAAATGGTTCCTCATGAGAGGTTCATGAGGAAGTAAAACCGCGAAAAGAAGCAAAATGGTTCCTCATGAGAGGTTCATGAGGAAGTAAAAAGGCGAAAAGAAGCAAAATGGTTCCTCATGAGGGGGTCATGAGGAAGTAAAACAGCAAAAAAAAAACAATAAAATATAGGTCCTTTTGTTTTTTATAGTTATTTAATTGAAAAGTTTATTTGAATCAATTTCCAAAAGGCCAACAAAACTAGTTGATTGAATATCACTAGTAATTAAATTAATTAAAGTCAATTCGTTAAGTAATGATTGATTCTGATGAATTTAGGATAATTTTTATATTTGAATAAGTTGAATGGAACGAAGGGATGCTCAACTCCTGTGGGATTAGAGGGAAGGCTGGGATCCCACAGGAACGAACGTGATGAGGAGGCTTAAGAATCCAGCCACACGGAACATCGTTTTTTATTTATTTATTTATTTATTTTGGAAAATTTAGGTTATTTGTAAATTGTTATATCCTAAGACGCTTGGTTTTTCAGTCTTTCTTTTTCAATCATAAAAAATAGAATTAAAAAGACAAAAAGAAAAATAATAAAAATATGAGATTTTTTTGTTGTAATTTTTTAATACATGCAATATATTTAAGACACACAATTCAAAACAAACAATTCCGATAAGGTTAAGGGAGATTAAAGAATGAATATTAAGAAAATTGGTTTAACATTAGGTTCGTTATTTTTAGCAGCAGGTGTTATGGCAGGTTGCAATACAAATAAAAAAGAAGAAACAACAAAAGGAAAAGATTTATTAACTCAAGTGAAGGATAGCGGAGAGTTAAAAATTGGTACTGAAGGTACATATGCACCTTTCACGTTCCATGATAAATCTGGTAAATTAACAGGTTTTGATGTTGATTTATCAAATGAAGTTGCAAAACGTTTAGGAGTTAAACCAAAATATTTTGAAACTCAATGGGATGCAATGTTTGCAGGTTTAGATGCAAAACGTTTTGATATCATTGCAAATGAGGTTGGTATTAGACCAGATCGCGAGAAAAAATATTATTTCTCTGATCCATATATTACTTCATCAGGTGCATTAGTAGTAAAATCTGATTCAAAAGTTAACTCATTTGATGGAATTAAGGGCTTAGATGCTGCTCAATCTTTAACAAGTAATTATGGTGATTTAGCTAAGAAATATGGAGCTAAATTAGTTGGGGTAGAAGGTTTTAGCCAAGCAATTCAATTAATTGAAACTGGCCGTGCTGATGTTACAATTAACGATAAATTATCAATTCAAAACTATTTAAATGAAACTGGCGACAATAAAGTTAAAATTGCAGCTTTAGAAAATGATGCTTCTAACAGTGGATTTATGTTCCGTAAAGATGATGATTCATTAGTAAAAGCAGTGAACAAAGCAATTGCAGATATGAAAAAAGACGGGAAGTATGATGAAATAGTACAAAAATGGTTCGGTAAAGATGGACTTAAATAATTTACTAACCCCAGAGTGGGTTGACAATTTAACCATTGCGAAGGATTCTTTCCTTCCAATGGTTAAAACTGCTTTAATAGGTACTATTCCATTAACAATTATTACATTTGTAGTAGGTCTTGTATTAGCATTTATTACCGCACTTTTCCGTCTGTCAGGTAATAAATTCTTAAATGGTGTAGCCAAATTTTATGTTTCAATCATTAGAGGGACACCTCTTTTAGTACAATTATTTATTATTTTTTATGGTTTACCTTCAATACATGTAACGATTTCACCTTATATTTCTGCTATTATTGGTTTTTCATTAAGTGTTGGTGCTTACGCATCTGAAATTATTAGAGGATCAATCCAGTCGATTGATAAGGGGCAATGGGAAGCTGCTTATTCGATCGGTATGACATATAATCAAACATTAAAACGAATTATTATTCCTCAAGCGGCGAGAGTTTCATTACCGCCATTATCAAATACTTTTATTAGTTTAGTAAAAGACACTTCTTTGGCTTCATTAATTTTAGTAACTGAAATGTTTAGAACAGCCCAGGAAATAGCTGCTACGAACTATAAATTTTTAGTTGTTTATATAGAAGCTGCATTCATCTATTGGATAATTTGCTTCTTCCTTTCAGTCATTCAAGGTCGATTAGAAGCTCGAGTTGAACGCTATGTTGCTAAGTAATGGAGGAAGAACACATGATAAAACTAGAAAATATTAAAAAAAGTTTTGGTGAATTAGAAGTATTAAAAGATGTTAGCTTAAATGTAGAAAAAGGTACTGTTACTGCTATTATCGGCCCTTCTGGTTCTGGAAAAACTACATTTTTAAGATGTATTAATGTTTTAGAGCATCCGACAGATGGTAAAATAACAATTGATGAACAGACATTAGATTTCTCCAATAAAGTTAGTAAAAAAGATATTATTTCTTTAAGAAGTAAAACAGGTATGGTGTTTCAACAACATCATTTATTTCCTCACTTAACAGCGTTAGAAAATGTAATGGAAGGCTTAGTAACTGTTCAAAAAATAAAAAAAGATGTTGCAAAAAAGAAAGCAATTGACTTACTTACTAAAGTTGGATTAGAAGAGAAAATAAATTTATTACCACATCAACTTTCAGGTGGTCAGCAACAACGTGTGGGGATTGCTAGAGCGTTAGCCTTAGAACCAACAGTCATATTATTTGATGAACCAACTTCAGCGTTAGATCCAGAGCTTGTACAAGAAGTTCTAAAGGTAATGAAGGAGTTAGCAGAAGAGGGAATGACAATGATTGTCGTTACACATGAAATGAAATTTGCTCGAGATGTAGCGGATGAAGTCATTTTTATGGACGGTGGTTATATTGTTGAACAAGGTCATCCTAGAGATGTTTTAGAGCATCCTAAACATGCAAGAACAAAACAATTTTTACAATTAATACAGTAATTTTAAGTAAAATATTTTACAAAGTAGTGTAGAAAACTAGTACTAGATGTTGATCTAGTGCTTTTTTTATGTAAAAAATGCGGAAAAACAAATTAAAATGTTTTTTCCAAAATTTACATTAGCTAAACATACATATGTTAATCGATTAGAGTCATACTATCATTACACTACTTAAGGAGGTGAGACAACATGGCAAACAACAATAGCAGCAACAACTTAGTAGTAGCTGGTGCTCAATCAGCATTAGATGCAATGAAGTATGAAATCGCTTCTGAGTTTGGAGTAAACTTAGGTCCTGATACTACAGCTCGTGCAAACGGTTCTGTAGGTGGTGAGATTACTAAACGTTTAGTTCAAATGGCTGAACAAAGCTTAGGTGGTTATACAAAATAATAACTATGGCTAATAAGGGATGGAGATTAATCTCCATCCTTTCTTAATGAAGTAAATGAAATTGGAGTGAGCTTTTTATGGATGGTATTTGTCCACTGTGCAATGGAATTGAGCATTATAAACTAAAATGTCCTATTTGTGAAAATCATTGTGAAGATAAAGGCAGAGCTGTAGATTATGAAGATAAATATAGTCCATATTTAGATTATGACATTTCAGCAAAAGCTGATGGATTAACTGAGCATAATTCAAATCAGTATTGTACTCATATGTTTAATTGTCCAGATTGTAATGAAGGGTTTCTTAAAATTATTGAGAAATTAAAATAACGCAGTACCAATAAAAATGGTACCGCGTTATTTAATGTTTAATTCATGATTGAATTATCGAATACGAGATTCAGTTTCTTTATCAAAGAAATGAACTTTGTTCATATCTACTGCTAATTTAATTATTTGACCATGTGTAAAAGTTGAACGTGCATCTAATCTTGCTACTAATGTATTTCCTTCAAAGTTAGTGTAAAGCATTGATTCTGCTCCTAAAAGCTCAGCTACTTCAATTTTTAAATCAAGAACTGTACCTTGAGATGCCTCGATAAATACTGGTTCGTCATGTAAGTCTTCAGGACGTACACCTAAAATAACTTCTTTTCCAACATATCCATTATCGCGTAATGTTTTCATTTTTCCTTCAGGTATAGCAACTTTTTTGCTGCCGAAGTTAAAGTGACCATCTTCCACCTTACCAGATACAAAGTTCATTGCAGGTGAACCTATAAATCCACCAACGAATACGTTTTCAGGGCGATCATAAACTTCCTTTGGTGTACCTACTTGTTGAATAATACCATCTTTCATTACTACTAAACGTGTAGCCATTGTCATTGCTTCTGTTTGATCGTGTGTTACATAAATAGTTGTCGTTTGAAGACGTTGATGTAATTTTGAAATCTCAGAACGCATTGCAACACGTAATTTAGCATCTAAGTTTGATAATGGCTCATCCATTAAGAATACTTTTGCATCACGTACAATAGCACGACCAAGAGCTACACGTTGACGTTGTCCACCAGATAAAGCTTTTGGTTTACGACTTAAATATTCCTCAAGACCTAAAATACGTGCAGCATCTTTTACACGACGATCAATTTCCGCTTTGTCAAACTTACGTAATTTTAATCCGAAAGCCATGTTATCATATACAGTCATATGTGGGTAAAGTGCGTAGTTTTGGAATACCATTGCGATGTCACGATCTTTTGGTTGAACATCATTTACACGCTTGCCGTCAATAAAGAAGTCACCTTTTGAAATATCTTCTAAACCAGCGATCATTCGAAGTGTTGTTGATTTACCACATCCAGAAGGACCAACGAATACGATAAATTCTTTGTCTTCAATGTGAAGATTAAAATCCTTTACAGCTGTTACATTATTATCATAAATTTTATAAATGTGATCTAATTTTAATTCTGCCATTAGTATTACCTCCAACTATTTGTAATCGGTTTCATTGATTAAATTGTAAACATTTAAGCGTTTATAAACAATGGCAAAGGTTCACAAAAAAAATAGCCTACATTGTACAAGGTGCACAAAGTAGGCTTTAATTAATTTTCATTCACGATTTCAAGTAGATGAATTGCTAAAAATATAACTAGTCCATCCTCAAAATGCTTTAAATCTATTCCGGTTTGTTCCGAAAACTTATCAAGACGATATTGAACAGTATTTCGATGTAAAAAAGCTTTTTTTGAAGTAGCAGTAACATTTAAATTTTGTTGAAGAAAGATTTTTACCGTTGAAAGAATTGGATCATCAATTTTCATATCATTCAAAAATAAATTAGGCAATTCCTTTTGTAAATCATCTGGTAAAAAGGAAAGGAGGTAATAAAGCATTTCTTTTGAAAACCATAGTATATTTTTTTGCCTTTTTACGGATAATGCTTTTTTAAAACATTGCTGTTCAATATCAAAATAAAGGCTTAGATTTGCTAATGGTGAATAGCGTTTTCCTACAAAAAAGGTAACATCATGATACAAGTCAGCTGCAATGATTTCTTGCATATGCTCTAAAAATTCTTTGTTAAATGGTTGATCGATTATTTTTTCAATAATGACGCCTTCCTTAGCAGAATTCCAAACCACTATTACTTCTTTATGAAAGAATGCATTGATTGCTTCTTCAAACTCAGTTTTACTAGAGAATAACTGATTGCTATAAAAATGAATAAAACGAATTGAAGTAGGGAGAGAAACCTCGGTTTCGAAAGTGAAAGGATTATGTCCTTTACTAAAAAATAAATATTGAAACCATTCGCTTTGTACAGATGGCATCAGAATTGCATCAGATTCTAATTTTGTAAAAAGACATTCCAATAAGTTATTTTGTTCTTCTGATATTGAAATTTTTTTAATCCCGAAAATTTCTTGATTCTCAGTAGAAAACCAAGAATAATCCAAATATGTACTCTCATCAGGCGTGACTGAAACAGACTCACTCCCAAATAATGTCTTAATTTTATCAATCATATACTTTACCTTCCGCGCATTATTTCATATTAGTTTATCACCATTGGTAAAAATAAAAAAGAACAGTAGCTCTAGTAACTACTGTTTAAAATTCGAAAGTTCATAAAATAGTCGAATTAAGTTTTCAAGACCTTGTTCTTTTATCGCAATCTCGTCAAAGACCATTGGTTTAGAGTTAATTTCAAAAATATAGTAATGATTGTTTTGAATTCCGATATCCATAGAGAATTCATAAAAGTGTGCATCGTCCATATTTAATGCAATTCCTGTTTGTCTGACTATTTCTTGTAATAATGAAAAATTTAATTCAATCGGTAGTTCTTCAATAGTAATAATGCTACCACCTCTTGGTACATGGGTTGTAATAGCATTAAATGTTCCTACTCTTACACCGATACCGGAAAGAATATAATTAGTTTCATTTTTATGTGCAAGAATTCGTAGATCAAACTTTCTGCCATCTGGTAATTCGCTCACGATTCCTTGTTGACAAATAAAATCCTCGCTTAATGAACTAAGAAATTTCCAACAATCACTAATTGATTTCACCAATTCTACGTGAAATGCATTACGGATTATGACTTCTTTGTCACTTTTCAAGGAGAGTTTAAACACGCCAAATCCCCTAGAAGAATTATGCTTCTTTATATATAGAAATTTCCATTTTTTTAAATAGAAATATAAATCTTTTTCGCTAGTTAATTCGATTGTTTTTGGAATATAACTTTTTAAAAAGTCGTTTGAAGATAATATTGACGTTGTTTGTATTTTTGAGAGATATGATTCGTTAAAAAAAGGAATGTTTAGTTCTGAGATTTTATCTCGGAAATTTTTATAATCGTCGTTAGATTCGTACTGTACAGATGGAATGCGATTATAAATTACGTCTGGTAAAGGGGAAAATAGCTTAAGCCATTTTTTTGTTTTAAAACAAAACGTATAACATTTAACCGAATTACCAGAGAGGGCGGTAGGAGTTAATATGATAGGTATACCCCCCTCAGCTAACACCTTCTTACAAATTCTTTTAAAGGTCTTAATATTTCCACTAAAAGGTAGCCGATCTTCGTTTGTTAAAATACCGATAATTGGGCCTAAGTGTGTTCCAGTTTTTTTCACCTGAAATTGTATGGAGTTTGAACGATCGTCTTGGGATGGTAATATAGGAAGCTGATTATGACCTATGGAATATCTTGATTCACTATGGTCATGAGACCAAGTGTTTTTATCAAGATGATAAAAAACAGAGATCATTTCATTGAAACCTCGAGTTCATTACCCTTTTTGGAAAGATGAGTAGCATATTCCAAAAATAGTTTTTTAATCTGTTTGTCATTTTCTTGGAAATTAGGATTTGAAAAGATTGATCTTCCAGGTTTAGAATTTGCTTCGAAAAGCCAAATTTTTTCATCCTTATCAACACCTAAATCAAATCCAATTTCTCCGATATGTCCATCTACTTGACGATCTAAAGATTCACTAATTTTTAATGCTGCTGTAGATAATTTATCATGTATTCTTTTCGCTTTTTCCTGATCAAATAATTCTTCAAGAGTTTTTACTCGACCACCGTTATTTAAGTGGGTAGTAGTGCTACCTTTTCCTGCTACTTTTGCGGCAATAACCGTTACATGCCACTTTCCTAAAGCATCCTTGTTTGTATGAACTCGAAAATCGACAGGCTGATGCTCGTATCGAATTAGTGAAATACCTTGTTGTACAATGAAGTCGTATAATTTGGTGCTACGAAAAACATGATTAATTAAAGATTGGAGTGATGAGAATTTTTGAAGTTTATTTGTTTCAAAATCACGATATCTACAATAATAAATGCCTTCTTCTCGGTGGTAACGAATTAAAATGACTTTTGAACCGAGGCTCCCATTTTCAGGTTTAACATATACAAATTGGTATTGCGATAATAATTCTTCAATCGTGTCAAAATTATGAAATTTTACTGTTTTCGGAAGATAATGTGCAACTGATTCTTCATTTTTTAACTTTAAATATAAGTCCCATTTATTGAAGAATCCAGGATTAAACCATGGGATTTTGTATTCTTTTTCTAGTTTTTGACGTACGCGTTTAATTGATTTATGAACTTCAACCTTTCGATTAGGTAACCTATTATAAATAACCGTAGGAAAAGGGACAACTTCTTTGGTCCATCTTTTATTCGTAAAGAAATAACCTTGAATGGTTTCAGATTCCCAATCGATTCCGTGAGTACCAAATACAAATATAAAGCTATTTTTGTGATTATTTTCAGCAATTAAGTTTGCAAACATAAAGCTACGATCACCGATAGGGCGAAGTAGTGACTCAGTAAAGCCGGCGGTGAAAATTCCGACTAGTGGTCCAAGCTGTAAAGTATTTCCGATAATAATTGGCTCAATAGAACCTTCAAAAGGTATACAGAGCATTTCGACTAAATGCTCTGATATCGAAATAATATTGTGAAGTGTATTCATCGTAACTAGTTGACAAGGGTATTTTTTTTGACCAAAAGCAATATATTCAATATTTCTAGAAGTAGTAAGCTCTTCAGGTATACATACTAGATTTTTACTCTGTCGATGAGTAACGATTTTATAAACTTCATTCATTATTTAATTTCACTTCTTTCACTTTTAGATTTCGATTGTAAATGTAAACAATACTGAATGGGTGCTGAGTAAAGCTTTTGTTGGATAGAAGGGTCGGTTTGAAGTAAAACTTTTCTACCAGGCTTTGAATTAACATCTAAAATCCAGATGGCTTGATTTGAATCGATTCCTAAATCTAAACCTATTTCAAATAAAGGAAGAAAATTCTTTTCAAGGGTGACTGGTAATTGATTACAAATTGTCTCGATATCTTGCTGTAATATTAAAGCAGTTCTTTGATTAAATTGAGTAATCCATTCTTCAAATGGAACTGCATTACTACCTGCACTTAAATTTGCAACAATTGAATTAGGCTGACCGATGCGAACACCTTTTCCAACTGCTTGCCACTCACCTTTTTCATTTTTTTGTAAAAGGATCCTTAAATCAAATGCTTCACGTGATTTTGTTTGGAGGTCTAGATAATTTTGATAAACATATCCTTTTGATTCAACAATCGGTTGTAGCCACTCAAAAAATTCATCCCGTGTTTCGTAAACAGTTTCAATTACTTCCTTTTGTTTTTGTGTTGAAACACTAATTGAATAGGCACTTAACGTAATAAAATAAATATTGATTCCTCTAGAACCATGGATTGGTTTAATGACGAGCTTGCGCGTTTTTCTAAGTTCTTCAAAAAATACAGCTAAGTGTAATAATTTCTTTGTTTTAGGGATATATGGATTTAAACTTTCATCAGTTGCTAGTGCTTGATAAGTTTCCCATTTTCCTGGCAGTCCATATCCTAAAAAAGTAATGTCTTTACGTTTTTTTAGCCAGTCAACAATAGGCTTTGCTTGCTTACTTTTAATGCTTGGGGAATAGAAGCAACGATCATAAATATAATTTGGTATTTCAAATGTTGTTTTCTCCCATAGTTCTGTTTCTGCTATATACTTCCAGCCCATAATTTCTTCTGAAGCTGGTTGAATATTAAAAGGGGTAAATTGAACGAATTCGTAACCAAGTTTACTTGCTTCTTTCGCCATATGCTGAACGTATTCACCTTCTTGTCTTTCTTTAAGAGATAAATAACCTATTCTCATTCTTTTCACTCCTTGTACTTATAAATATGATTGAACAAGAGAAAAAATAGCTTTTGTTGAAGGTCTAATTTTTTGAATTTGGTCTGAAACTTGTAAATCCTTAGATGGCTTTGAGTTTATTTCGATAACCCAAGGGTTAAATTGATTGTCTATAGCGAGATCCACACCAAACTCTGCGAATAATCCATCAAAGGAGGAGTCTATACATATACAGCATTCGATGGCTAATTCAATCAATAACTTTTTAAAGTGAATTCGCTCTTTTTTTGGTAAATATTGACTTAAAAATTCATCGATTTTTTGAAGGTCTCCCCCGCGGGCCAAATTGCTTACAAACTGCGTAGGGTGACCAATCCTTGCTACAGTTGAAGTTACTTCCCATTTATTAAATTTATTTTTATGACATAAAAATCTAAAATCAACAAGTCGATCATCCTTACTGATTAAAGGTAAGCCTTCTTGGATGATAAAAGTCCGCTTACTTAGTTGCTGTTTAATTGGATTAAAAAGTTGAGAAATTGATTTATATTCAACTTCTACTTCAGAATTTTGGCTGTGTTTTAAACGATACAAATCTTTATCTTTTGTAACCTTAAAAATGTTTCTCCCTTGGCTACCATGAATTGGTTTTATAAAAACCGTTTCATATTTTTGAATAAAATTCTCTAATTGTTCGACTGAGCAGCATTCCTCAGTGTACGGAACGTATGGCTTTATATAGGCTGAATCAATCAGAGCTTTAAAAACTTCAAGCTTATTTAAGAAGCGAGCATTAAAAAAAGGTATTTGTAGACTTGTTAGCGAAGAATTGAGTAATTTAAACTCTTTCGTTCGTTCAAGTCTTCTCGAATGAATTCGATTATGAATGATTGAAGGGGCAGGTACATTCATTAAAGTCCAGCCATTTTCTGATCGCTTATATCCTTTTAATTCATTCGTTAGTAGTTTTTTAAATGTAGTTACATAGAAATCAATATCAGAGTCTCCGCATAACTCTGATAGTTCCTCACAAAGTGTCGTTATTGAACCGAGCGGATTTAATGACTCCTCATTGATCGAATCAGTTACTACAACAAAAGATTGGGGTTCTTGATTTTTAGGAAAAGATTGCAATGATTCTCCTCCTTTCCAAAATAATTGTCGTTGTATACTATGTGATATTCGCCTAGTTGGTGAATGTCTTTAGGAAATTTTTAGGAAAGAAAGTTTGATTTGTTTTAGAAAGACTGACATATAATAGAATGTTTGCTATAGTGGAGATACAAAAGTTTATAGGAGGTAGTAACATGTCTGTAAATATTTATGATATTGCATACTCACTACAAAACGCTTTTAAGGAACAACCAGAATTTAAAAACTTACAATCACTATACTCACAAGTATTAGCTGATCCAAATGCAAAACCATTATTTATGGAATTTCAAAATTTCCAAAAGGCGATGCAACAAAAAATGTATCAAGGTGAAGCGGTTACACCTGAAGAAAATGCTAAAGGACAAGAAATTGTTGCAAGAGTGTCTCAAAACCCTTTAATTGCAAACTTAATGCAAGTGGAACAAAGACTAAATTTAGTCATCCAAGATGTAAATAAAATTGTCATGAGTCCATTAGAAGAATTTTATAAATCTTTACTAGAACTTTAATATTTAAAAGGCAGGATAAGAAGAGGATCTTTTAATTCTTTTTCTTTTTCCTGCCTTACTTAAAATCCTTGTTATACATAGGAGAGACTTCATTGAATGGAGTCTTTTTTAGTATACGAATGGATATAATAAGAAACCTACATTGTTCTAATTAAATGAAGCATGTCATATATTCTAGTAAGGTATTTCTTCGCGAAATGGGGGAGATTAAGTGATTTATAAGTTACTTGCAATTAATATAGATGGTACTTTATTGCAATCCAATGGAAAACTCTCAAAAGAATCGAAAGAAGCTGTTGAATATGTTCAAGACAAAGGGATTTATGTAACCTTATATACAAGTAGGAATTTCCAAGCTACAAAAAAAATCGCAAAAGCTCTTAAGGTTAATAACCTTTTGGTCTCTCACTCAGGTGCCTTTATCTCTTCAAAGCTTGATGAACCATTATTTGAAAAGAGAATTGAAGAGGAAGAAGCTTATGACATCGTTAAAAAACTAGAAAAATATGATTGTAATATTCGGTTGTCACATGAACATTTTTCAATTGGAAATCGAAAAAAATTACAATCTAATTTAGTGGCAAAAGCAGTTTTATCAAATGCTGATCCTGTCTTTTATCCAATCCAATTTGTTGAATCACTTTCAGATAGCATTCTGGAAAATTCAATATCACCGTTAAAAATTGAATGTTATTTCTCAGATGAAGTAGAGAAAAATAAAGTGAAAAAAGAACTGAATGCAAAGTATCCACATCTTGATTGCTTATGTGATGAAGATCGCAAAATTGAAATCGTCCGAAAAGGAATTTCAAAATATTCAGGACTAAAACGATTAGGTGAACATTTAGGAATTTCTTATCACGAAATGGTTGTAATCGGAGATAACTATAGTGATTTACCATTAATCGAGCATGCAGGTTTAGGAGTTGCTATGTCAAATGCTCCTGTAGAGATTAAAAAAGTTGCAGACTGGATTACAAGGTCAAATGATCAAAATGGTGTTCCATATATGATCAAGGAGCATTTCAGGAAACAATTCCCACTGCCATTCTTAAAAACACATTTAAAAATCGAAAAATAAATAATAGCCTGGCTTTCAAGAGACTCCTCTTCGAAAACCAGGCTTTTTCATTGAATTTTAAATAATTGACCTTGTTACTCTTTAATTTTATACTTAAGTGATAACTTAAAAAGGTGATAATAAAATGAAAATATATATTAAAGGCTTAGAGGATATTCGTTTTCAAAGACCGTTAGAGCTTTTAGCTCAACTATTTTTTGAAGACTGTGATGTATCGTTAGAAAAAATAGATGCAGATATAGAAGTAAGTTTTTTGCTAGATGAAATTAATAAACAAGTTTTAGGTAAGTTAGGTACGAATTTCGAAGCAAATACAAGCTATGTAGATGGTAAAGATGATCGAGAATCATTTAAATTTAAAAAGAAAGCAGTTAACTTTGTCTTTTTATCATTACTACAAGAGCATACTGGAATTCAGCAAAAGTGGGGAATCTTAACTGGTATACGACCAACTAAACTCCTTCATTCAAAACTTAAATCTGGTATGTCAAAGGAAATGGCGCATGAAGAGCTACGAAACGACTATTTAATCCATGACGAAAAAATTGAATTAATGCAATCAATCGTCGACCGTCAATTAAAAGTAATACCAGATTTATATAACTTGCAAAATGAAGTTAGTCTTTATATTGGTATCCCTTATTGCCCTACTAAGTGTGCTTATTGTACATTCCCAGCTTATGCAATTCAAGGGAAACAAGGTGCAGTCGATTCATTCTTATATGGATTACATTACGAAATGGAAAAAATCGGCGAATTTCTAAAGGAACGTGGAATTAACATTACTACGATTTATTATGGCGGAGGGACACCTACTAGTATTACAGCAGAAGAAATGGACTTACTGTATGCTAAGATGCACGAATCATTTCCAAATATGAAACAAGTTCGTGAAATTACGGTAGAGGCTGGTAGACCTGATACAATTACTCCTGAAAAATTAGATGTTTTAAATAAATGGAATATTGATCGAATTAGTATAAATCCACAATCCTATATTCAAGAAACTTTAAAAGCAATTGGTAGACATCACACTGTAGATGAAACAATAACAAAGTACCATTTAGCCCGTGAAATGGGTATGAATAATATAAATATGGATTTGATTATTGGTTTAC
The DNA here is from genome assembly GCF_002575105.1 of Bacillus sp. AFS053548. Taxonomy (NCBI): domain Bacteria; kingdom Bacillati; phylum Bacillota; class Bacilli; order Caryophanales; family Bacillaceae; genus Bacillus; species Bacillus sp. AFS053548. Next base: position 15,151 of record NZ_NUHI01000021.1, read on the forward strand.
CTGGAGAAGGTTTAAAAGAATTTCAATATACATTAGATGAAACTGAAAAGTTGATGCCTGAATCATTGACTGTTCATACACTTTCATTTAAAAGAGCCTCAGAAATGACGCAAAACAAACAAAAATATAAAGTTGCAGATCGAGATGAAGTGCAGCAAATGATGAATGAAGCAACGGTATGGACAAAAAATCATAACTATCATCCATACTATTTATATCGTCAAAAAAATATATTAGGTAATCTTGAGAACATTGGTTACTCTGTTGATGGTCAAGAAAGCTTGTATAATATATTAATTATGGAAGAAGAACAAACAATTATTGGTCTAGGCTGTGGTGCATCTAGTAAGTTTGTAAATCCAGAAACTCGTCAAATAACTCGTTTTGCTAATGCGAAAGATCCTAAATCATATAATGAAGGTTATGAGCATTATACAAATGCAAAAATTAAGATTTTAGATGAGTTATTTTCGAAAAGTAATCAATCAAATTAATGAAAAATAAAGGAAATTCCCCTTGCGATGTTTAATGTTTAAATTAACCATGAAAACAAGGGGGATTTTTTATGTCTATTTCGAACACGGCAGAACATGTTTTATTAAGAAAAGAGGGACGAGTTGCCACTGTTGTATTTAATCGACCTGAAGTATTGAATGCAATGAATGAAGATACATTCAGACAATTTCGAGATGTACTGGATGAAATTGCTAGCTCAGACGTTGATGTAGTCGTTCTATGTGGAAATGGCAAAGGTTTCTCTTCAGGTGGAGATTTAAAATCAATGCTAAGTAATACAGATGAGTCTGCTTTCGGTCCAGTAATGGATTTAATTACAGATGTAGCAGTTAAATTATATACTTTACCTAAAATCGTTATTAGTGCGATTCATGGACCAGCTGCTGGTATAGGACTAAGTTTTGCTCTTGCTAGTGATTACGTTCTTGCTCACGAATCAGGTGTATTGGCAATGAATTTTATCGGAATTGGTTTGATTCCTGACGGTGGTGCACATTACTTCTTAGAAAAAAGACTAGGTGAAACAAAAGCTAAACAATTGATATGGGAAGGTAAAAAACTAAATGCAACGCAAGCGCTAGAAATCGGTTTAATTGATGAAGTAATCAGTGGGGACTTTGAACAAAAAATTAATGAGCGCGTGAAGTCTATTCTTCAAAAACCAGTAAGTGCGATGATCCAAACAAAACAAATCTACAGTAATGGTAACTTAGAGTCCTTAAAAAATGTACTTTTATTTGAAAAAGAAGGACAAAGTGCAATGAGAAGAACAGCCGATCATCAGGAAGGTGTACAGGCCTTTTTACAAAAGAGACTGCCGGTTTTTACTGGTAAATAGGGATCGTGAAATCGACTGGATTAGGTCGATTTTTTTGATTAGAAGAAAAGAAAAGATGTACAAATAAATTTAACAAAAGTACAATTAAATAACCTGAAAAAGTAGATATAATATTTATCACACTACTATTTTCTTTCTGTAATCCAATGTTTTTAATATATAAAAGAATAAATCATTAAAAATTAGATTGTCTATATTCTATTATGCACTAGTCTTTGTTAGTTTAATTGTGTCTGACAATGAAAAAAACTTAACAGTTGTTTTACGAAATGGTTAATTTTAAAATACAAGACTATAAGTTTTTCTCCACTCATGGTAGAATGTTGACATTCTCAGTTTTGGGAGAGTGGTTAGATTGAAAAAGATTCAAAGCAATTCACGTACAACGTCAAGAGCGAAAAGAAAAAAAACAAAACTCATTTTATTTGGATCAATTGGAATCGTACTAATATTAATAGCATTTGTTTCGTATTCCATTTATTCGCCGAAAGATATTAAGGCAGGATCTAAAAAAAGTGACTATGCATCGGCTAAAAACAGCGATAAGAATGATGATAATGGTGTAAAAGAGACATCAACAACGGTTCAAACAATTGATGATGACGATTCAGATGGCACGACTCCAGAAACACCTGAACAAACTGGTACAAAGCATGTTACAAGCTATGATAGAAATTCTCAAGACTGGCAGGCAATGCTACAGACAATCTCTTCTGCTGCCGGAATAGATTCAGGCAATATGACTGTATGGTTTTTAGGAAGTGACAAAAGTAACCCAGGTGGATCAGTCGGGACTGTATCAGCAAAGACAAAAGGCTCGCAAAAGTATCGAGTATATCTCATATGGGATGGCTCTGGCTATAAAGCTACAAAAGTTGAACCTGCTTCATAGAATGTAAATAGGATGCACTTAAAGGTAATCCTATGGCTGTCGAGAAATTCTCGACAGCTATTTTATTAAAAGGATAGTTCCACGCCAACCAGCAGGAGTTGGAAAAGGTTGAAACTTTGATTGGTACCTTTAAACACTAATTTAGATCAAAAACAAACAAGCTGCGATAAATTTTCGCAGCTTGTTTAATTATGGATGAAATAAAAGAAGTTTACCAGTTTGGCTAATGCAACGGTGTGTTTTATCAAGTGCATCTAGTGTAGTAAGTTTTTCTGTTCCAATCTTTTTTGCTTCTAAGTCAGAATTAGCTTCAAATTGTTCATCGACTATTGATTCGCCACTTTTTTCAAAAGCAGTAATTCGATATGTTGCCATGTCATAGACCTCCCTATAGTAGTTGCGATATTACTATTTTGGCATAGATTGAAAAGCTATGCAAAGTTATAATTTGAATTATAAAAAAATTCAGTGCAAATTTAAAATTTTGACATTTGGAGGTTATAACAGATTTTAAGAATTGTTAGATTATGTCTTAATTTTTTGTATGAACATTGTTGGGCTAAGTATCTATTTTAACGTATAATAGGATAAGTGAAACGACTAATACATAATTTGATTTTCCTTTTTTTATTTTGTGAAATTGATTTTCCAAAATATTTTAAGCTATTTACTTAAGTAGAGCTTAAGGAAGCATATACAAAATGGAGGTACTTATGGATAAAAAAGTATATGATCATGAAGTTGGCGAACGTTTTGTAACATTTTTATTTGTCAAAGCTGTTACTAAAGGTGTAGCAAGTAATCAAAAAACATTCTTATCTTTAACTTTACAAGATCAAAGTGGAGATATTGAGGCGAAGCTTTGGGATATTACTACAGAGCAAGAAGAAGCGTATGTAGAAGGAACTGTTGTAAAAGTTGAAGGGGAGCTACACGATTATAGAGGAAAACTTCAACTTAAATTACGCCAAATTCGTCCAACTAAAGATACAGACGAAGTTAATCCGGAAGATTTTTTTGCAAGAGCACCAGTTTCTAAAGAAGAATTATATGAGAAAATTACTTCATATATTAATAATATGAGCAATGAAAAACTTAAAAAGATTACTGAGTATCTAGTATTAAAAAATCAAGAGGATTTTCTTGATTTTCCAGCGGCAACTAAGAATCACCATGAATTTGTTTCTGGTTTAGCATACCATGTTTTTTGTATGCTGAAATTAGGTGAATCAATTGCGAATTTATACCCTTCGATTAATAAGGATTTACTATATGCTGGAATCATACTACATGATCTAGGAAAAGTAAGAGAATTATCTGGTCCAGTTTCAACAAAGTATACTGTCGAAGGTAATTTGTTAGGCCATATCTCGCTTATGGCAATTGAAATTGGAAATGCCTCAATCGAACTAGGGATTGAGGGAGAAGAGGTTACTGTTCTACAACATCTTATTTTAAGTCATCATGGTAAGTATGAGTACGGTAGTCCAAAACTACCTTTAATAAAAGAAGCGGAAATTTTACATTATATTGATAATATTGATGCAAAAATGAATATGTTAGACCGCGCACTTGAAAGAGTTGAACCAGGAGAATATACAGAGCGAATTTTCCCATTAGAAAATCGTAGTTTTTACAAACCAAAATTTTAAATTAATCATACTTCCTCTTTATTAGCCATATAATGAAGCAAATGCTTGTCTACTAAGGAGGAAAATCAATGCCAATATTACCATTTTGGATGTATATCGTGATTTTAGGAATTTTTGTAAGTGGATTTATGGTGCTTTACACCTCGAAACAAGAAAGAGACGCAGATGAAGCTTTCATTGAAAAAGAGGGAGAAATTTACTTACAAAGAATTAAAGAAGAAAGAGAACGAAGAGAGCAATTACTTATTAACTCTGAGATTTCATCCAATTAAAAAACCTGCCAATAGGCAGGTTTTTTTCAGAGCGTTGAAATTTAAAACGGTCTATAGATAAAATAAAATTAAGTGGAACATTATTGATGTTAAAATTCATTTTTTTATACTTATTAACAATTAACCATTTCAAATGTTAAATTGTTTCAACAATTTTAATATACCATCAAACTATAGTAATTGTTTTTTCGGGAATCCAAAATATTTAGAGCAAATTATAGATATAGTTTTAAATGAATAGTTTATATGTTGTTGTTCAATCTCAATTGACTTACTAACTGATTAATATTCTGTTATGTTACACAAAGTAAAGGATATTAAAATAGGTTTTTAACGTAACTTTTTTTTGAGGAATTAGTTGATTGGAATGGAGGGATGCTCGACTCCTATGGGATAAGCGGGAAGGCTAAAGACCCCGCAGGCTAGCCGAGGAGGCTAAAGAATCTNNCCATGGAAAGCGAGCATCCTGTAATGGAAATCAACATCACTCTACTCCTATTACGAAAATTTGATCATTAAATGACAAGATTGTTTTTCAACAGCGTGAAAAAACCTGCCAATTAGGCAGGTTTTTTTTATGATTTTTTCACTTGGCTTTCTAAGTCTTTATCTTTTACTTTAAATTTAGCTTTTTTAAGAAGTTCATCAGAGAATGCTTGGAAGTTTTCTTGGCTTAGCTTAGACTCAGCAATTTTTTTGCGAGCATCTTTTTCGTTAGCTGTCTTTTTACCAGTTAATTTAATAACATGGTATCCAAATTGTGATTTAACTGGTTGGCTAATTTCTCCAACTTTTAATTTATAAGCAGCTGCTTCGAATTCAGGTACCATAGCACCTTCTCCGAAATAGCCTAAATCTCCACCTTTATCTTTTGAACCAGTGTCAGTAGAATATTTTTTTGCTTCTGCTGCAAAATCTGCACCTTTAGCTAATTCATCTTCAACTTTTTTAGCTGTAGCTTCGTCTTTTACTAAGATATGACTAGCTCTAATTTCTGGTTTATATTTTGCAAGGTCAGATTTTGTTACTGAAGCTTCAGCAGCTTTTTCAGTTAATAAATCGATTTTAACACGATCTTTAAATGCTGCTTCATCTTTAAATCCGTACTGAGCTAAGAAAGCCTTAAATTGGTCACCATTTTGTGTTTTATACTCATTGAATTTAGCGTCGACATCTTTATCACTAACTTTGTAGTTTTTCTTTAAATAATCTTCAATAGCCATTTGCTTAAGCATTGCTAATCCTGCTGTATCCTTCATCTTGTTATATAAATCTTTAGATGTGATATCTCCCGCATTAGATGTAGCAACAACATCGTTACTAATACCAGCAGATCCACATGCTGCTAGTCCGAATACTGAGGTAGCTAAAACTGCAGATACGATTAACTTTTTCATTTAAACATCTCCTAATAAAAATTTAAAATGATTTCTTAAAAAGAAAAATTTTACTTATTAAAGTATGGAGCTTAAATCTTAATTTTTCCTGTATTTAGACATACCTTTTACTGGAAATTACTTCACTTAATATAACATATTTTTCTTCAATGTGACAAAGTTTATCCAAAAAAAGAATAATTTGGTATGCTTTTTAATTAAAAATTAATTAATTTTAAGGAAACTTGAACTAGTTTTAAATGAAATGTAGGCACTATGAGTGTAGTGTAATAAATGAATTCAGATTTCTATTTTTTTATATTTTAACTCTTGACTTTGCCTAAAAGTGATGCTTATCCTGCAAATTAAAAACTTGTCAATCGTGACATTCGCCCAATCATTTAAGGCATTCGTCTATATATTATTATGGATTACTGTTAGGAGGGTGGAAAAATGGAGGGGAAAGCATCGAATGAATTTGTATTAATCGTGATCCTGTTTATTTTGTTAATCATTATTGGGTGTTCATTTTTATAAGTAGTATGAATCTTCAAAAATGAAGGTTATTTATACATTTGCCCAGACCATTTTTTACTACACGCATAAGATAAGATATGTAGCAAAAGGAGGTGTGAATGATGGGCGTAGGATTCCATGGTGGAGGATTTGCGTTAATCGTTGTATTGTTCATCTTATTAATTATCGTAGGAGCAGCTTGCATCTAATTTGTAAATAAGACAAATATTCGACCGGAGGTATTGTACCTCCGGTTGAGTTTTTATTCCAGATCAAAATAGTTAATGATATACATATGCTTTGTTAATTGAAATATAGAAATAAATGAATAGGAAATGAGTCTGAGGGTTTCAATGAGGTATTTATGTGAAATTTTGAACAAAAGTAGCCGAAATAAAAAGCGGAAGGATTTAATTAATCTTGCCCCGCTTCTATTTATTTGTACAATTTCAAGGACATATAAACTGAAATTGTAACTTTAAAGAAGATATTAAGGTTTCTTAATTAAACGATTATCTTCTTCAATGAATTCTTTATCTATGTTACCTAACGTTGTTTCAAATATATCCATAAAATCTTTTCCATAAATATTACGTAAAATAGCCATAATTTCCATATTTTCTGGAAATTTACCATAAAATTCTTTTAATGGTAAAGTACCTTGAAAAACTGAATTTGTCTCTGGATCAAATTCACCTAAGATCTCTAATAGCATATCTTTACCTTTTTCTGTTAATTCAATATACGTATTACGTTTATCTTCTACTTTTTTAGAAAACACTAATAAACCACGTTCTTCTAGCTTTTTAGAGAAGTTAAAAGCAGTTGATACGTGCATTACACCAAATTTAGCAATTTCAGAAATAGACGCACCCTTTAAGTGGAAGGCGATCATTAAAATATGATGTTCATTGATATTTAAATCATAGGGCTTAATCCATTGTTGCCAGTCCTTTTCAACTGACTTCCATAATGCTTTAGAAATTTGGGCAATTCTTTGACTAAAAATCAAAGCTTCTTTCATTGTGTATAATTTTTGTTCAGTTTTCATCAATTCACCTTCTTTTCTATTTAACTATCTATTTATTATTATGCCAATAATATGTGAAGAAATAAAGAACTTTTAGTTAGAATTTTTAAAAATTTTCACAAAGTAGTTGATAAAATTCTACATTTTTATATTATAATTAAGTGTTGTGGGTTATAAAAGTTATGCTTATATAATAATTTTAACGAAACTATAGAGTGATTGTCGATAAAATATTATTGGTAATATAGTAAATATATAATATAAATCTATAAAAATATAGTATAAAATGCAGAAATTAGATGAAATTCACATAAAAAAAACAAAAACAGGAGATATTCACTCTCCTGTTTTCGTATTTAAATGGGATGATTTTATTATTTTTTAATAATGTTATTTTCGATAGATTTTGCAATCTCTTGTAGCGTTTCATTTGTGTATTGATTTTGGTTTGAAAGCCATTTTACATCAAAGCCATCATTATTTCCGTATCGTGGTAAAATATGCATATGATAATGAAATACAGTTTGACCTGAAACTTCACCACTATTATTTAAAATATTTACACCTTGGACATTAAAAGTTTCTTTCATTGCATTAGCAATGTGAGGTACTTTTCGGAAGTATGTACTAGCTGTCTCTTCACTCATTTCGAATATGTTTTCTACATGATTCTTTGGAATGACTAATGTGTGTCCTTTTGTTACTTGACTTAGATCTAAAAAAGCTAAAATATCATCATCCTCGTACACTTTTGAAGCCGGAATGCTACCTTCAACAATTTTACAGAAAATACAATTAGCGTCATGTGCCATTTTTTATACTTCCTTTCACTTTTTTCCTTATTTTAACATAGGCGTAGGTTAAAGGGGAAATAGGGTCAGGAAAAAATAAACAAGAAGCAACCTATGTTGCTTCTTGATGAAGGAGAAAGATTTTGAAGTAATTATAAATTGTCTTTAACAGACACCTCATTTGCTGTAATGTTCAATAAATTGGTACACCTTATAAGAAATTTATATGCTCTGGTCGAGACACCTCATTTACAAATTGGTATACTAAAACCTTTGTTTATAAGTGATAATGTTCAAGCTAACCATCTCCTTTGATGTTTTCACTGCTGTTTTATACAACGATGTTTTATCTATGGAGAAATTTCACTTCAACAACTACCCTTGCATCGGTTTGAACGCAAATTAAATTACCTTTAACACACACCTCATTTCAAATTTTGAACTGGAAAGTGTGTTGCTTTCCCTTCAAGAATTATGATGCCCCGTATTAAAGAAAGTATGCAAAACAATAAAAAACTTTTAAAAACAGTGAAAGCAAAGAGAGAATATTAAAAATCAGGAAAGCAAGAAAACAAAAAGACTTAGTAATGAGATTTAAGTGGAAATTAAGAAAATTAATAATTGTTAATTTGGATCAAAAAAGATTAAAAGGGAGTGCGGGAAGGAATTATTTAAATTTACAACTTCTTTTCAACAACATAAAACAAGAAGCAACCTATGTTGCTTCTTGATGAAGGGGAAAGATTATGGAGTAATTATAAATTGTCTTTAACAGACACCTCATTTGCTTAAAAGTTCAATAAATTGGTACACCTTAAAATAAATTTATATGCTCTGCTCGAGACACCTCATTTACAAATTGGTATACTAAAACCTTTGTTTTAAGTGATAATGTTCAAGCTAACCATCTCCTTTGATGTTTTCACTGCTGTTTTTACAACGATGCGTTATCTTAGGAGAAATTTCACTTTAACAGTTACCTTGCACAGGTTTGAACGCAAATAAATTACCTTTAACACACACCTCATTTCAAATTTTTGAATTAGAAAGTGTGTTGCTTTCCCTTCAAGAATTATGATGCCCTGCGGTAAAGAAAATATTCTTAAGCAGAAGAAAATTTTTGAAAAGAAGACATGATTGTAAGAAATGAGTTATTTATTGGTTAATTGGAAAATAAGAGTATAGATAATAGAAGGAAGTAGCTTTAATGTAAACATCTTTATAGGAATAAGTTGATAGGAACGAAAGAACACACGACTCCTTTAGGAAATGCAGTAAGTCTGAGAAAGGGAGATCCAAGATTGTTTCTCTTCAACACTCTATAAGGAGCAACAATAGTTGTTCCTTGCAGAGTGTTGAAATATAAAACGGTCAATAAAGAAAAAGTACATTAAATGAACATTTATTAATGATTAAATTTTCATTTTTTGAATGATATATTAATGGTTTTAACTGTTAATAATTTTGAGCAATTTATGATTCAAATAACTCTAGTAATGGTTTTTTCAGTAGTTAAAAATATTATGAGCTAATTTTAGAAAAACAAGGACAAATGATTATTATGAAAAGTTGGTGTTCGACTTTAATTGACATACAAGATTCTTTTTTAACAACATAAAACAAGGAGCAACCAATAGTTGCTCCTTGATGAAGGGGAAAGATTTTTAGAAAAGATTTTAGGTTAATAAGTTAAATTGTCTTTAACAGACACCTCATTTGCTTTAATGTTCAATAAATTGGTACACCTATAAATAAATTATATGTTCTGCTCGAGACACCTCATTTACAAATTGGTATACTAATGACCTTTGTTTTTATAGATTATGTTCAAGCGCACCATCTCCTTAGATTTTTGCATTGCTGTGTATGACAACTATGTTAATCTTTGGAGATACCTCATTTCACTTAAACAATGATCTGACTTAGGTTTGAACGCAAATTAAATTTCCTTTAACACACACCTCATTTCAAATTTTGAACTGGAAAGTGTGTTGCTTTCCCTTCATGAATTATAATACCCTTAACCTAAAATAGTATTCAAAAAAAGAAGGATTTTTTTTTAGTATTCCATAAATATGATAATAAGGCAGTTAAGATTATTATTTGATACAATAAAATTTATAGGAAAAGTACATTTGAAAGGATTTGTAAAGAATGACTTTATTGCATGTAAAAGATGTCACAGGCGGATACACTAGACAGCCTGTCATTAAAGATGTCTCATTTACGATTAATAGGAATGAGCTTGTTGGGTTAATCGGGTTAAATGGTGCCGGTAAGAGTACGACTATAAAACATATTTTGGGACTTTTGAAGCCATCTAAAGGTGATATATTAATTAATGGTGAATCATTTGATAAAGATCCAACTGCATATCGTGCTAGCATATCATACGTTCCTGAAACACCGATGATTTATGATGAATTAACTTTACAGGAACATCTTGAAATTACAGCCTTGGCATACAATATTCCTGATAAGGATTTTAAAAAACGTAGTGAAGAGCTATTAAAAACATTTAGATTATATGATAAGAGAAAATATTTTCCTTCGACATTCTCTAAAGGGATGAAACAAAAAGTAATGATCATTTGTGCCCTTATTGTCCAACCGCAGTTATACATAATAGATGAACCATTTTTAGGACTTGATCCAATCGCGATAAATGATTTACTTGAGATTTTGAACAATGAAAAAGAAAAAGGAGCAGGCATTTTAATGTCTACTCATATTTTATCGACTGCTCAAATTTATTGTGATTCATTTATTATTTTGCATGAAGGAGTAATTATTGCAAAAGGTACATTAAACGAATTACAAACTCAATATAATATGTCAAATGCTTCATTAGATGAAATTTATATTTTTGCAACGAAGGAAAAAGAAATATGAGTACGATAAAAGAATTATGGTTAGCACGGTTTAGGAGCTTTATAAAAGAAATGAGTAAATATGGTCGTTATATATTTAATGATCATATAAAGTTTGTAATTGTTTTTGGCTTTGGAGGAGGAGCATATTATTATCAACAAATGCTAAAAACAATTTCTCTAGATTTTCCGGTTATTTTATTAATCACTATTCTTTTTAGTTTTCTTGTTGTAACTGGTCAAGTAACTACTTTTTTTAAAGGACCTGATTTACATTATTTACTACCTTTGGAAAAAAAGATGAAAAGTTACTTTATCCGCTCCTTTTTAATTTCGTACATCGTTCAGGTCTATTTAATGTTAATGATGTTAGGGGTGATTTATCCAATTTATAAGAAATTTTCACTAGGACAAACAACAAGTTTTATCGTCTTTATGGTAATAATTTTCTTATTAAAAGGATACAATCTTTTTGTTTCATTCTTACAACTTACAAATAGTGGTGTTTTAAACCGAGCTTTTGATTATTGTTTAAGGTTGCTAGGTACTTTCCTATTTATTTATGGTTTATTAAGTAAATGGAGCAGTTTTTTCCTTGTAATAATGATCGTAATTTTAGCTGTTTATGCATTATCTATTCAAATAGGTAGTAAAAATAAAAGAGTACAATGGGAAAGAAATGTTAAACTTGATACTTCAAGATTATCGACTTTTTATCGATTTGCGAATATGTTTACTGATGTGCCATCTATTCAACAGCAAGTTAAGCGAAGAAAATGGGCCGATCCAATCATTAATAAAATTAAAATGAGAAATGCTGCGAATTATTTACTAGTTCGTACATTTATCCGAAATGGTAACTATTTAAGTATGTTTTTAAGACAAATTTTCGTAGGTGGGTTTGTAGTTTACTTGGTGCCAACTACAATTGGGAAAATATTGATTGGCATTTTATTTCTTTACGTAATTTCTCTACAGAATATGTCAATATTAAAACAGTATAACTATCATTTGTTGTGGAAAATTTATCCTTATACAAATGAAGAAAATAAAAAATCTATTTCGACACTTTTGTATATACTACTGATAATATGTAGTCTAGTTTTTAGTATCATTGGTTTAATAAAGGGCTTATCAATTTTAAACTTTGCTATTGCAATCGTTGTGTATACTTTATTTTCAATGTGGTTAATTAAATTTTATGTGCTTAAAAGGTTAAGTCAGCCACAAAAATTGTAAAGGGTGGACAAAATGGATTCTTATGAACTTCGTATTGAGTACGAACTATCTAGATGGAAACAAAAAGTAATGTCCGATTCAAATGTTTTTCAAACTTCTGCAAAAAAAGTTCAGTTAAAGCTTCAATCATTATTACCAGAACAAATCCAAGATCTGCTTACAAAAACCGTTAAAAATATGATGGTTTTATTTATGGGAGGGTCTACTGTTTTTAATGGCAGTGGTGAAGAGTATGAAGCATTAACACTTAGAGAAAGAGATTTAATCTTAGATAAAAAGTTAAATGAGTACAAAAAGATTTCAGCTGTAGAAGGTGCGGGTACAGGAGCGGGTGGAATATTACTCGGTCTTGCCGATTTTCCGTTATTGCTAGGGATAAAAATTAGGTTTTTAGTTGAGGCAGCAAAAATATATGGTTACTCACCTAAAGATGAACTTGAAAGACAATTTATGCTGTATATCTTTCAACTTGCTTTTTCAAGTGATAGCCATCGGAAAAAAGTTTTTTCAGTTATTGAAAAGTGGGAAGATAAAGTAGATGAAAATCCCCAAGTCAATTGGGAGCAATTACAACTAGAATATCGGGATCATATCGATTTAGCAAAACTTCTGCAATTAGTCCCTATTATTGGAGCACCGGTTGGAGCTTATGTAAATTATCAACTTCTTGAACAATTAGGTGAAACGGCTAAAAATGCTTATCGGTTAAGGTATATGAAGAAGAAGGGAGATATCATCTAAGAAGTTACATACTAAAAGGAGAACTAAAAAGTTCTCCTTCTTTTTATTTTTGCTCAACTAATTTTTGTGATTGTTTTAATGAATTTAATGTCACAGTCCCTAGTGTTTTTGCTGCAATTAGCATTGCTTTTTCGTCAAAATCAAATTTTGGATGGTGATGTGGGTATGCTTCTGTAGCGTGAGGAGGTTTAGCTCCTGTGAAGAAGAAAGTTCCTGGTACTTTTTGTAAGTAGTATGCGAAATCTTCTCCGCCCATTTTAGGGTCCATTTCTTTTAATTGATTAACTTCTTCAATTGATTCGGCTACTTTAACTAATAAATCAGTTTCTTTTTCATGATTTACTACTGGAGGATATCCATCATCGTACTTATATTCGTATGTAACATCATTTGCTAGACAAATTCCTTTAATGATTCTAGCAATTTGTTTTTTTACTTTTTCCTGTGTTTCCTTTTTGAACGTACGAACCGTTCCTATTAAGGTTGCTCGATCGGCGATTACATTAAAAGCATTTTTTGCTTCGAAACTTCCAATCGATAACACTACGGTGTCAATTGGATTTGTTTCTCGACTAACAACTTGTTGAAGTGCCATAACAAGTTGGCTAGCAATTACAATACTGTCTTTTGTTCGATGGGGTTCCGCACCGTGACCGCCTTGACCTTGGATTGTGATTGAAAAACGATCAGCTGCTGCCATGATTGGGCCTTTTCGATAACCAATTGTTCCTAATTCTTCAATTGCCCATAAATGAGTTCCATAAACCTCATCAACACCGTCTAAACAGCCATCGGCAATCATAGAAATTGCTCCACCTGGTGCATATTCTTCTGCATGTTGGTGAAGGAACACAACTTTACCGTCCCATAAATCTCTTTGCTCATGAAGTGCCTTTGCTAGATATAATAGTGTAGCAGTGTGGCCATCATGACCACATGCATGCATAACGCCAGGCACTTTTGAGGAATAAGGAACATTTTTCTCATCTTGAATAGGTAAAGCGTCAAAATCAGCTCGTAAAGCGATTGTTTTTCCAGGGTTACGACCATTAATTGTAGCAACAACACCATTTCCACCGACGTTTGATTTGAATGGAATATTTAATTGTTGATAAAAGTTTTGAATGAATTTTGCTGTCTCGTATTCTTTAAATGAAAGCTCAGGATTTTCATGTAAGTATCTACGTGTAGATACCATTTCCGGATAATATGAATCTAATAAAGAAAATAAATCTGACATTATTTCACCCTCCTACTTACTATCTATATAACCTATTCAAGAAATGTAATTGATATCCTTTAAAATTATCTTCAGTTAAGATATGGCGAAAAATGTATTTCCAAGGAAATATACATCGAAAAAAAGGAAATAATGACTTATTCATGGGAATAAATGGATATACTATTTGTTATATGGTAAGAGAAATGAAGGTGAAATAATTGAAAAAATGGGGATATTTAGCAATAGGACTGTTAAGTGTCCTGTTAATTAGCTTTGTAGGATTTTTACTAATCGTTTTCTTAGGTAATTATGTTATAGATGAAGATAAGTTAGTCGTCCATTCATCATCGGAAATGGTAGACTTAGAGGGGAATTTTATCTCGAAGCTATATAATGAAAATCATCAAATCGTTTCAATTAGTGATATACCTGATTATACTAAACAAGCAGTAGTTTCAATTGAAGATGAACGTTTCTATAAGCACCATGGAATTGATACACAATCAATCTTTCGGGCTATAGTAAATGATATAAAAGCATTTAGTAAAGTACAAGGTGCGAGTACACTTACTCAACAACTTGCAAAGAATGTTTTTTTGACGAACGACAAAACATTTATGAGAAAAACAAAGGAAGTAATTATAGCAATTAATCTAGAAAGAAAGTATACAAAAGATCAAATACTAGAAATGTATTTAAATCAGGTTTATTTCGGTCACGGAGTATATGGCATAGGTGGGGCTGCGAAATATTATTTCGGGAAAGATGTTAAAAATTTGACTATTGAGGAAAGTGCTTCGTTAGCAGCCTTATTAAAAGCACCATCACATTATGATCCAGTCACACAACCAGAGCGATCTTTAGAACGTAGGAATCTTGTTCTTTATAAAATGCTAGATACGCATTATATAACTGAATCTGAGTATCAGAAAGCCAAAAGCAAGCCAACAGTATTACATATTACGGAACAAAAATTTGAAAACGGATATGCTACATATATTGATATGGTTATAAAAGAAGCAAAAGAGAAATATGGCATTTCTTATGACAAACTTTTAAATGGTGGATACAAAGTTGTCGTTCCAATCCATAAAAAAACACAATTAACCGCCTATAAATATTTTAAAAATGGAAACTATTTTCCGGGAACTGATCAAAATGCTGAAGGAGCCTTCGTATTAATAAACTCCGAAACAGGCGGTGTAGAGGCGGCAATTGGAGGTAGAAATTACTATTTTCAAGGTTTAAATCGTATTAACGTGAAAAGACAACCAGGTTCAACAATGAAGCCTTTACTTGTCTATTCGCCAGCGCTTGAAACGGGAAACTACAATCCGTATTCTTTATTACCAAATGAACAAAGTGCGTTAGGAGACTATAAACCGAAAAATTATAATGGTGTTTATACGAAAACGATTTCGATGTTTAATGCATTAATAGAGTCAGCAAATGTACCAGCAGTTTGGTTATTAAATGATATAGGAATTGATCATGCAAAAGAGTATCTAGAAAAAATGGATTTGAATATTCCCGATCAAGGTTTAAGTATGGCGCTAGGAGGACTTAAGATTGGTTTAACACCTTTAGAGCTAGTAAAAGCATATAGTGCCTTTGATCATGATGGAGATGCATTAGAGCCTTTTGTTATTAATGCAATTTATGATCGGAACAATGAATTAGTTGGCGAAGCGAAAATTAAGGAATATAAAGTGTTTTCATCACAAACCTCTTGGTATATGACAAAAATGCTTAAAGGTGTTGTAAATGAAGGTACGGCTAGTAGAGGAAGTTTTACTGGCGATTTAGCTGGTAAAACGGGATCTACAAATATACCTGGCCAAACAAATGGAAACAAAGACGCTTGGTTTGTAGGCTATACACCAGACGTTGTAGGCGCAATTTGGATGGGATATGATAAAACAGATTCAAAACATTTTTTAAGAAATGGTAGTACATACCCAACCATTTTATTTAAAAAGATTTTAAGTGAAGCAGGAAGAGAACCATCTACCAAATTTAAAAAGCCAAAAAATATAGACGATTTAGAATCACCGATAAATTTAGAGCCTATTTCAAATGTTCAATCAAAAGTATCATTCTCTCCATTTGGATTATTCACTGTCGTCATTAATTGGACTGCACCAACTGACCACAGACAGCAATATCGAATCTATCGAGTGAAGAATGGAAAAGAGAAATTAATAGATACTGTTACTGGTTTAGATGAGTACAAGGATTCCTTTGTAAATGTATTTAATGTCCCTTCTTATTATGTAGTACCGTACAATCCTCAAACAAAAGAAGAAGGTGACAGGTCTAAACTTGTCAAACCCAACATAAGAAATAAGGAATAGACATTTTAAGGCTCTCCTTCTTATCAAATGATTTGAAGGGGAGTTTTTTATTTCCTATTAAATCTACGATTGTAAAAACTGTATCTCTTAAAAAAGAATAGTAAAGAGATTAAGAAGTTTGAACGATGAGATAACGATTAACCGAACATTAAAAAAAAATTATAAAACCCCTTTATTTTATAAAAAGTATTAATAAATAAAGATTATTAATTCGATATTTTAGACATATTTTGATATAATTTTTAATGGGAAAAGTCTGGTAGTGAAATAGGCCTATTAATTGAGAAAAATTGTAAAATCAGTGAACATTATGTGTCAAAATTCGAGTTTTCTATACAATTAATGGTTCAATCAGTATATTTAATAGTAGAGTTTGGAAAAGTGAAAGGGAGACTTTGAAGGATGAAAAAAGATTTTAACGATACATTTCTTAAAGCGATTAGAGGAGAAGAAGTAACGCATACACCAGTTTGGTATATGAGACAAGCAGGGCGTTCTCAGCCAGAATACCGAAAAATAAAAGAAAAATATTCTTTATTTGAAATTACTCATCAACCTGAATTATGCGCTTACGTAACAGCGCTACCAGTGGACCAATATAATGTTGATGCAGCTATTTTATATAAAGATATTATGTCTCCACTTCCTGCAATTGGAGTAGACGTAGAAATTCAATCAGGGGTAGGACCGGTAATAAGCAATCCTATTCGTTCATTAGCAGATGTAAAAAAGTTAACTGATATTCATCCAGAAGAGCAACTACCTTATATCTATGAGACGATTAAATTATTAACAACAGAGGTTCTTTCTGTTCCATTAATTGGATTTGCAGGTGCACCTTTTACAGTTGCTAGCTATATGATCGAAGGTAGACCTTCTAGAAGCTATAATAAAACAAAATCATTTATGTACGCAGAGCCAGAAGCATGGTTTGCTTTAATGGATCATTTAGCAGACATGACAATCAAATACGTAAAAGCACAAGTTAAAGCAGGGGCAAGCGCAATTCAATTATTTGATTCATGGGTTGGTGCTTTGAATGCAACTGATTATCGCATTTATATTAAACCATGTATGGAAAAGATTTTTACAGCTCTTAAAGCAGACCATATTCCATCAACTATGTTTGGAATTGGAGCAAGCCATTTAATTCATGAATGGAATGAACTGCCTGTAGATGTAATTGGACTAGATTGGAGAACTTCTATTTCTGAAGCTCGCTCTTTAGGGATTACAAAAACGCTTCAAGGTAATTTAGATCCTGCGTTTTTATTAGCACCATGGGAACAAATTGAGAAACGTGCAAAGGAAATATTAGATGAGGGTATGGCAAATCCAGGTCATATTTTCAACTTAGGTCATGGGGTATTCCCTGAAGTAAATCCTGATACTCTTAAACGATTAACAAGTTTTGTACATGAGTATTCATCAAGGGTTAAAGCTTAATATAAAAGGACTATGGTGATGACATGAAAGAAAAAATCGGTTTATTAGTTATGGCTTACGGCACGCCATATAAAGAATCAGATATTGAGCGTTATTATACAGATATTCGTAGAGGTAGAAAGCCTTCACAAGAGGCGCTAGAAGAACTGACTGAACGATATCGTGCAATTGGAGGAATCTCTCCTTTAGCAAAAATAACAATTGAACAAGCAAAAGCATTAGAAGAAGATTTAAATAAGATCCAAGACAAAGTAGAATTCAAAATGTATATTGGACTGAAACATATTGAACCATTCATTGAAGATGCAGTAGATGAAATGAAAAAAGATGGTATAACAAAAGCAGTTAGTATCGTACTTGCACCACATTATTCTACTTTTAGTGTAAAGTCATATAACGAACGTGCTACAAATCATTCAGAAAAAATAGACGGACCAAAAATTATCCATGTAGATGATTGGTATAAAGAAGAACGATTTATTCAATATTGGGTTCGTGAAGTAGAAGCAATTCTTGAACCAATGAATGAAGAGCAACGTGTGAAAACGGCGTTTATTTTTTCAGCGCATAGTTTACCTGAAAAAATTCTTAACCTTGGAGATCCATACCCAGAGCAACTTAAGGAAACTGCCGAGTTAGTCGTTCAGCAATCTGATATTCGTCATTATTTTCTAGGATGGCAAAGTGCTGGTAATACACCAGATCCTTGGCTTGGACCTGATGTACAAGATTTAACACGTGAGTTAAATGAAAATTATGATTTTGAAACTTATGTATACTTACCATTAGGATTTGTAAGTGAGCATTTAGAAGTACTGTATGATAATGATATAGAGTGTAAACAAGTAACGGATGAAATTCAAAAAGCATATGTTCGTCCACCGATGCCTAATACGGATCCATTATTTATTAGTGGGCTTAGTACGGTTGTATTAAGAAAATTAAACGAACAATAATATGGTTTTGAAATAGGAGGTAAAGAAGTGAATAAGAAGGTTGTCATTATTGGTGGCGGTATTACTGGATTGACATCTGCCTACTATTTAAAACAAGAAAAATTAAAAAATAATCTTCCAATTGATATTCAATTAATTGAAGGTTCATCAAGGCTTGGAGGAAAAATCCAAACAATTAGAAAAGATGGGTTTGTTATTGAGCGTGGTCCTGACTCATTTTTGGCAAGGAAAAAGAGTGCATATCGATTAGCTGAGAACTTAGGTATCCAAGATCAAATCGTTTTTAACTCTTCTGGTAAATCGTATGTACTAGCCCATAATAAATTACATGGTATGCCAGAAGGTTCAAACATGGGGATACCTACACAAATCAAGCCTTTTATTTTTTCAGGTCTATTTTCACCAGCAGGAAAAATCCGTGCAGGTTTAGATTTTGTTTTACCAAAAACACATGTCCAAGGGGATATGTCATTAGGTAAATTTTTTAGAAGAAGACTTGGTAATGAAGTAGTTGAGAATCTAATTGAACCCCTTTTATCAGGTATTTATTCAGGCGACATTGACCAAATGAGTTTAATGGCAACGTTCCCTCAATTCTTCCAAATTGAACAAAAACATCAAAGTATTGTTCTAGGAATGAAAAAAGAGATGCCTGTGAAGAAATCAAAAGGTCCGAGAAAAGGAATTTTCCAGACTGTAAGTACAGGTCTTCAAACAATCGTTGAACGAATTGAAAAAGAGTTAGATCAAGAGGAAGTTTTAAAAGGTGTACAAGTAGTTAATATAAATAAAATTGGAAAAAAATATGAGATTTTACTTAGCAATAATGAAAAGATAGAATCAGATTCAATTATCGTTACTGTACCTCATCGTTTCATTCCACAACTATTTAATAATAAACCTGTATTTGAGCCTTTCAAAAAAGTTCCTTCTACATCAGTTGCGAATGTTGCACTTGCATTTCCAGAGCATGCAATTAAGAGGGATATAAATGGTACAGGCTTTGTTGTTTCACGTAATAATGACTATAATATAACAGCGTGTACTTGGACTCATAAAAAATGGGCACATGCATGTCCAAAAGGTAAAGTTCTATTACGTTGTTACGTTGGACGACCTTACAATAAGGAAATAGTCGATAAAACGGATGAAGAACTTGTTGAAATTGTTTTAGAAGATTTAAGAAAAACGATGGATATAACTGAAAAACCAGAGTTTTATATAGTTTCCAGATGGAAAGATGCTATGCCTCAATATACGATTAATCATAAAGAGCGTACGAAAAATATGGAACAATATTTACAAAAAGAAATGCCTGGTGTATCGGTAATCGGTTGCTCATTTTATGGGTCCGGCTTACCAGACTGCATAGATCAAGGTGAAAAAGCAGTTTCAGATACAATTGAATACTTGTTCTCACATGAAAAACAAGCTGTTCGAAATTATTAAGGCTTTTAAAACAACTAGTAAAGAATAGAGCAACCAAAAAAGTAGATCGATACTTTGAGGTTGCTCTTTTTATTCTGTCTTTGTACTAATAATATGTTTAATAATTTCGTTAAGAAAATTGATGTTCCTAAAAGACTTCACTTAAAAACTATCTTTTAAACAATTTGAGCAAGTGTTACTGTAGCAATCATGTTGTTCTTCAATCGTCGAATTACAGTGTTTACATATTTTCTTTGGTAATAGTTTCAAAAATTCGGACATTTTTACAAGCATGTTACCCTCTCCTTTAGTTAACTTATTAGTATTGTATTACTACAACGTATTTTGTGTCAATCTGTATTAGTACAATTTTTAAAAAATAATCTAAACGCCTATTTTTATTAAACAGTAAGGACAAGCTTATAAATTTAAATTTTCATAGAAATAATAAGTATAAAGGAGTGTGTTTGTTTTATGAAAGTAACCGTTATTGGTTATTGGGGCGGCTATCCAGGTAAAGGTGAAGCAACTTCATGTTATTTATTTAAATCAAAAAATTTTAATCTATTGGTTGATTGTGGTTCAGGTGCATTAGCTACATTACAAAATTACATAGATCCTAATTGCCTAAATGCTGTAATCCTTTCACATTATCATCATGATCATATTGCAGATATAGGTGTGCTACAATACTTCCAACTTGTAAACTCAGGTAAGCTTAAGTTTGCTTTACCTATTTATGGACATAACTTTGATCTCGAAAAATTTAATTCATTAACATATAAAGAAGCAACAAAGGGATATGTATATAATCCAAATGAGGCCCTCGATCTAGGTCCATTTACAATACGTTTTCTTAAGACTGTTCATCCAGTTGATTGTTTCGCGATGCGAATTGAAACTGCAAATCATTCGGTTGTATATACAGCGGATTCAAGCTTTACGGAAGAGTTCATACCGTTTTCTTCTAACGCGGATTTACTTATAAGTGACTGTAATATGTATGAACATCAAGATGGAGCTAAGGGGCATATGAGCAGCAAAGATGCTGCCACAATTGCAAATGAGGCGAATGTAAAAGAATTATTATTATCACATCTTCCTCATAGTGGAAATACAAAAGATTTAATAAATGAAGCCCAAAAGTATTATAATGGACTTGTTCATTTAGCTTATACAGGATTTGAATGGAAATCGAAATTATAGGAGGATACATATGCTTTTTTTAGATAATAGGGGAATAACGGATCCAACATTAAATTTAGCGATGGAAGAATATGCGCTAAAAAATCTAGATCCTGAAAATACATATTTTTTATTTTATATTAATGAACCATCAATCATCATTGGTAAAAATCAAAATACTGCCGAGGAGATTAATGCTTCATATGTAAATGATCATAATATCCATGTAGTTCGTAGATTATCTGGCGGTGGAGCGGTATATCATGATTTAGGAAATCTTAACTTTAGTTTTATTACAAAAGATGATGGTGACAGTTTTCATAATTTTAGAAAGTTTACTGAGCCAGTAATAGAGGCATTAAAGGAACTCGGTGTAAATGCTGAACTTAGTGGAAGAAATGATATATTAGCAGAAGGCAGAAAAATCTCAGGTAATGCACAATTTTCTACTAAAGGTAGAATGTTTAGCCACGGTACATTATTGTTTGATAGTGATATAGATGAAGTTGTAAATGCATTAAACGTAAAGCTAGAAAAAATTCAATCCAAAGGAATTAAATCAGTCCGAAGTAGAGTTGCAAACATTAAGGAGTTTTTAAAAGACGATTTAACAATCCTAGAATTTAAAGATTTAATTTTAAAATCTATTTTTAAAGAACATGGAAGAATAGAACGATATGAATGGACAGATGAGGATATAAAAAATATTAAAGAACTTGCTGAGAGTAGATACCGAAATTGGGATTGGAATTTTGGAAAATCTCCTAAATGCAATATTCAACAAAGTAAAAGATTCTCTGCTGGTTCAATTGATCTTCGTTTAGATGTAAACAAAGGAATCGTTGAGAATGTTAAAATTTATGGTGACTTCTTTGGGGTAGGGGATGTATCTGATATAGAACAGCTTCTGATTGGTAGTAAATTTGATCAACAAGAGATTGAAAATAAGCTAAATGAAATTAATTTTACCCATTATTTCGGTAATGTAACGAAAGAAGAATTTATGAGTTTATTATTTTAAAAAAAGAGTAGGAAACTACTCTTTTTTTGTTTGTTAAAAAATTAGAAGTCTAAAAAGTGCTAGTTTTCTCACTTGTCAGAATTGTTTTCTAGCAATATAATATATTTAGAATATTTTAAATTTTTATATTTAAAGGGGGTAGTTTTTCTTGAATTTAGTTGAAACACTGTCACAATCAGCTTTGAGGCATCCAAAACATTCTGCTATTATCTTTGAAGGGCAGACATTTTCATACTCAACACTAGAGACCTATATTACAAAATTTGCGAGTGGCCTCTCAAAATTAGGCATTGAAAAAGGAGATAAAGTAGCTCTAGTTGTTGGTAATTCACCTCATTTTATTATAGCGCTATATGGTGCATTGAAGGTTGGAGCGGCTGTAATACCGGTTAATCCTTTATATGCACCCGATGAATTAGTATACATATTAACAAACGGCGACGCAAAAGCAGTTATCACCTTAGACTTATTTCTTCCACTTGTAGAAAAAGCTTCACCGATTCTTCCTTATATCGATCACTTCATTATTTGTGAAACAAAACAAGAAAATCCTTATGAATTTAAAAACAATAAATTGAAATCGTTTACAAATGTAGTTGGACTTGGAGATATAGATTTCAAAGGACCTGAATTACATGATGATGATTTAGCAGTCATTTTATATACTTCCGGTACAACAGGAAAACCAAAAGGAGCTATGTTAACGCATAAAAACCTTTATTCGAATGCTATGGATGCTGGACACTTCTTAAGCTTTTCAAATACAGAAAAGGTAATTGCAACTTTACCTGCTTTCCATGTATTTTGTTTAACTGTAGCTTTAAACGCACCTTTAATGTATGGAGCTACTGTTATTTTAGTGCCTAAATTTAGCCCAAAAGAAATATTTGATATTATTCGTACATACAAAGCAACCGTATTTGCTGGTGTGCCAACAATGTATAATTTCTTATATCAATTCCCTGAAGGAAAGACAGAAGACTTTGAGTCAATTCGTCTATGCATTTCAGGTGGTTCTTCATTGCCTGTTGCACTTTTAGAGAATTTTGAGAAGAAATTTAAAGTTATTATTTCAGAAGGTTATGGATTATCAGAAGCTTCACCTGTTACGACGTTTAATCCATTAGACCGTCCGAGAAAAGCAGGATCAATTGGGACAAATATTAGCAATGTAGAAAATAAAGTTATAAATGCTCTTGGTGAAGAAGCAGCAGTTGGTGAAGTAGGTGAATTAATCGTCCGCGGACCAAATATAATGAAAGGCTATTATAATATGCCAGAAGAAACAGCAATGACGATACGTGATGGCTGGTTATATACTGGTGACCTAGCAAGAATTGACGAAGATGGTTATTTCTATATAGTCGATCGAAAAAAAGAATTGATTCTTGTTGGCGGCTATAATGTATACCCTCGCGAAGTTGAAGAGGTAATTTATAATCATCCAGATGTTGTTGAATGTGCGGTGATTGGATTACCAGACGATAATTTTGGAGAAAGTGTAAAAGCCTATGTTGTTTCAAAAAATCCTTCATTAAGTGTGGAGACTTTGACAGAATATTGCAAGGCGCACTTAGCAAAATATAAAGTACCAAGATCAATAGAGTTCATTCCAGAGTTACCAAAAAATGCAACTGGAAAAATACTTAGAAGAGCATTGAAAGATTCAGTTAGAATATAAATTGAGGTAATAGAGGAGAGAGTTCTTTTAGGGAATCTCTCCTTTTTTATTTTGGATATATAGTTGTAATACTAATCTTTTAAAAACTGATAGTGTAGTTAAAGTCTGATCTGCAAATAAGTCCTTGAGCACAGCAAATAAGAGACACAACTGTGCAAATAAACGAGGACAAGCTGCAATTAAAGGCAAACTGCAAATAAAAATAGTAAATCTGCAAATAAAAATATTAAAACTGCAAATAAAAATAACAAATCTGTAAATAAGATAAAAGATTACACATACCAGTTAAGGTATTACACACAAAAAATGTACAGTATTTGATCCTTTCAAATGGAAAACATGTAAAACTG
The DNA here is from genome assembly GCF_002575105.1 of Bacillus sp. AFS053548. Classification (NCBI taxonomy): domain Bacteria; kingdom Bacillati; phylum Bacillota; class Bacilli; order Caryophanales; family Bacillaceae; genus Bacillus; species Bacillus sp. AFS053548. Next base: position 39,527 of record NZ_NUHI01000021.1, read on the forward strand.
TTCTAATTCTTTCAAATTTAAATAAAAAATTGATTCTAGTCTGCTAATTATCTCTAAAATAAAGTTGAATTTATACTAGAAATGAAAAATAACCTCCGATATACCCACCTTACATTTTTAAATTTCTCTCCATTAAAATAGATTACTAATTCCTGGTATTTATAAAAACTGTTTAAGATCTTCCCAATTTTATACTAAAAGTGTTGGACGGAATTTTTTACGTTTGATAAAGGGTGTATCTTTATTTTCCTAAAAATCTCTTTAAAATAGAAAAAAGTAAATAAAAATATAATAGGTTGAAGTTCTAAAAAATTGGACAAAGTTGATAATATAGAATGGGGGGAGATTTTATGAAAAAAGCAACTAAATCTAAATTAGCCAAATTCATCTGTCTAGGCTATCTCGTTTATATCATTTTAGTCCTGTTATACTTTTATGTTTTTACGACTTCTGACCTACCTTTAAAATATAAAGGAACATTTGTTGATCCACATACATTCATGAATCATAAGGAAGCTAATCTAAGTTCTAGTTATAGCACTTTAAAAAATGTTCTTTACTTTATTACCTTGCCGATTGATTGGATTGTATTATCACTTTTATTATTAAGTGGATCAATTGAAAGATTAGGTGACTCATTATCTAAGTTGACTAGATTTAAGTTTATACAAGTCTTTTTATATTTCTTCTTTGTCTCGGTCGCTACATATATCGTTTCATTTCCAATTGATTTCTATCGATTTAAATTATCGACGAAATACGGATTGTCTGTTCAATCATTTAATGCGTGGATGAAGGATGAAATGATTGGTTTTTGGATAAATTTTGCTATGATGTTTTTTGTGATGTATGTTGTGTATTTATTAATCAAAAAACAACCAAAAAAATGGTGGCTAACTGCATGGTTATTAAGTATTCCTTTTACGGTTTTCTTGACATTTATTCAGCCTGTAGTAATAGATCCCTTATATAATGATTTCTACCCATTAAAAGATAAAAATTTAGAAAAGAAAATTATTACCCTTGCTAAAGAAGCAAATATTCCAGCACATCGAGTATATGAAGTAAATATGTCTACAAAGACAACTACTTATAATGCATATGTTACAGGAATAGGTAAAAACGCTAGGATTGTATTATGGGATACAACTCTTAAAGGGCTGACTGAAGATGAAATTATGTTCATCATGGCTCATGAAATGTCACATTACGTCCATAAAGACATCTATAAATCAATGTTTGGTATGTTGGCAGGTAGTTTAGTCGGTCTGTATATCATTCATTTATTAATGAAGTATGTACAATCAAAGAATAGGAGCAGTCATTCAACCGAAAAAATGGCCGTACTCCTAACCTTATTTTTGATAATTAGTGGAATTGTAGGCTTTATTTCAGATCCGATATCAAATGCATTTTCAAGAAGTGCCGAGAAAAGAGCAGATTTATATGCTGTTAAGCTAACACATGATCCGGAGGCAGGGATTATAGCGTTTCAAAAGTTATCCAAAAACAGTTTGTCTCAAGTAAATCCACCATTTTTAGTGAAATTATTTAGATATGATCATCCGACAATGTTGGAAAGAATGCAGTATTTAGAGGCAGCTGAAAAAAGAATCAACAATAAATAGAGTAAATTCTTTGTGGAATGTTTAGCTTGTAGATTGATTGGTTTTATACCAAGATCTACAAGCTTTTTTTGTATTATAGCTTCGCCCTGTCTTAATTGTACATAGGGTCAACTACTTTAAATGTGTCATATTATCAAAAGTTATAAAATCTGTTGAAAGTTTCACATTTATTTTATTGTGTTTAATTAGGTGCGGTAGTTAAATTTAGTAAAAATATCTTTTTATTCAATAAAATGATGATCGAAAATTAAATCTAATTCTCTATAACAACTTTTACTGAGGTGATCTTATTAAAAGAAGAATACTCTTTATATGTAGATTAATTATTTCGTGTGTTCCTTTTAGTATACTTTTACTAAACTTTATTAAAGACAATGGAGCACAAATTGAAGATTTTCACTTAGGTTATGTAATTAATGCAGAATCTCAGAAAATGGAAAAATATGAGGGACCTCTCGATCTAAATAAAATAATTTGGGTATCAGTGGACTACCAAGATACGAATTTAGGGAAAGTTAACAAGAATATAAGAGAATTAGTAATAAAAAATGATAAAAATCAAGTACTGTTCCAAAAATTATGGACAGAAGAACAAGATACATCTGGAACTAGTTTATCGGTAGATCGGACTAGACTTTACAAAGGACAATTCAAAGTTGAACTTTATACAAATGATAAAGTAATTAAGAAAAGAAATTATAATTTTAAGTAATTCTAAAGGTAAGTTTTATAAAGAAAATGCTGATTTTCGTATTTTACTGTTCCTCCATTTGCAAAAGATGGATACTCGTCTAAAAACATCCTTATAGGGTGTTTTTTATTTAATTGAAATAAACAACCACACTTTAAAAAGTAAAACTGTCGAAAATTCTTTTGGAAATATTTTCAGAATTTAATATCAAATCCGAATACACTGTTATATAATAACATAAGTAATCAATATCTGTTATATAACTGAATGGAGGGATCATATGACAACTGAGCTTTCAAAAATCAAAGTTCTAGGTAATCATGTAGAAGGTTCAACTGACATTCTTACGACCGAAGCATTAAGTTTTTTAGAGCAATTACATCTGAAGTTTGATCAACGTAGACAACAGCTGTTATTAAACAGAAAAGAAAGAATGTGTTTTTTACAGAATGGTGGAAAGCTCCAATTTTTAGAGGAAACAAAACACGTTCGTGAAAGTGAATGGACAATTGCACCTATTCCAGAGGATTTACAAGATCGAAGAGTAGAGATAACAGGACCAGTTGATCGAAAAATGATTATCAATGCATTGAATTCTGATGCGTTTGTTTTCATGGCTGATTTTGAAGATGCTACTTCTCCAACATGGGAAAATATCATTTCGGGTCAGGTTAATTTAAAAGATGCTGTGAACCGAACAATTTCACTCCATTCAAATGGAAAAACATATAAGTTAAAAGAGAAGCCAGCTGTACTATTAGTTCGACCAAGGGGCTGGCATTTAGAAGAAAAACATATCACTGTAAATGGTGAAAATATGTCTGGTAGCTTAGTAGATTTTGGACTTTATTTCTTTCATAATGCGAAACAAGCAATAAAAAATGGCTCAGGACCTTATTTTTATTTACCAAAAATGGAAAGTTATTTGGAAGCAAGATTATGGAATGATGTTTTTTTATTTGCTCAAAATGAATTGAATATACCTGTTGGAACGATTAAAGCAACTGTATTAATCGAAACAATTGCTGCTTCATTTGAAATGGATGAAATACTTTATGAATTAAAGGATCATTCAGCGGGATTTAATTGCGGCAGATGGGATTATATTTTTAGTTTTATAAAAATGATGCGATACGACAAATCAATTATTTTACCTGATCGATCTGTTGTGACAATGGAAGTACCTTTTATGCGTTCATATTCTCAAAAAGTTATTCAAACTTGTCATCGTCGAAATGCTCCAGCAATTGGAGGAATGGCAGCTCAAATTCCAATTAAAGATGATAAAGAGCGAAATGAAGTTGCGTTTGAAAAGGTAAGAAAAGATAAAGAGCGTGAAGCAAAGGATGGACACGATGGAACTTGGGTAGCCCATCCTGGTTTAGTAGCTGTTGCTCTTGAACAGTTTAATCGATTTATGCCTACACCAAACCAGATTCATAGAAAACGTGAAGATGTTAATATAACTGAGGCGGACCTTTTAGAGATTCCTAGTGGTGTTATTACTGAACAAGGTCTCAGAACAAATATAACAGTTGCGATTCAATATATTGAAGCATGGATAAGTGGTCGAGGTGCGGTGCCGCTATACAACTTAATGGAAGATGCTGCGACTGCTGAAATTTCGCGTGCGCAAATTTGGCAATGGGTGCGTCATGAAAAAGGTGTTTTAGAGGATGGTACAAACATTACTTTACAATTAGTGGATTTATTAAAAAATGAAGAAATGTTGAAGCTTCAACTAGAAATTGGGAAAGAACAATTTGAAGCAAAACGATTTAATGAAGCAGTTGGATTATTTGATGAATTAATTAGCAACGATGAATTTGCTGACTTTCTGACTTTAAAAGGATATAACTTTTTATAAAATTAGGAGGAATTGAATATGACGAAAAATCGTGAAAAGCGTATTGCTGAATTACAAGAAAGCTGGGAGCTTGATTCTAGATGGAATGGCATTACAAGAACATACACTGCTGAAGATGTAATTAAATTAAGAGGATCAATCGATATTGAACAAACATTGGCAAAAAAAGGCGCGGAAAAATTATGGAAGCTTTTAAATGAAGAAAGCTATGTTAATGCACTAGGAGCATTAACTGGAAATCAAGCAATTCAGCAAGTAAAAGCAGGTTTGAAGGCTATTTATTTAAGTGGTTGGCAAGTAGCTGCTGATGCGAATCTTTCTGGTCAAATGTACCCGGATCAAAGCTTATATCCAGCAAATTCTGTACCAGCAGTTGTAAAACGAATTAATCAGGCTTTCCAACGTGCAGATCAAATTCAATTTGTTGAAGGTGGAGAAGAAATCGACTACTTCGCACCGATTATGGCAGATGCAGAGGCTGGCTTCGGTGGACAATTAAATGTATTTGAACTAATGAAAAGTATGATCGAAGCAGGAGCGGCAGGTGTACATTTTGAAGATCAATTGTCTTCGGAGAAAAAATGTGGCCATTTAGGTGGGAAAGTATTATTACCAACACAAACGGCGGTTCGTAACTTAATTTCTGCTCGTTTAGCAGCGGATGTAATGGGAGTTCCTACCCTTATTGTTGCACGAACTGATGCAGATGCAGCAGATTTAATTACAAGTGATATTGATCCAGTCGACAAACAATTTATTACAGGTGAAAGAACACCTGAAGGTTTTTATCGTACGAAAGCGGGGTTAGATCAAGCAATTGCTCGTGGTCTTGCTTACGCACCGTATGCAGACTTAGTTTGGTGTGAGACATCAGAGCCAAACCTAGAAGATGCAAAACGTTTTGCAGATGCTATTCATGCCAAATTCCCAGGTAAATTACTAGCTTATAACTGCTCACCTTCATTTAACTGGAAGAAGAAACTAGATGACGAAACAATCGAGACATTCCAACAACAAATTGCAGCAATGGGTTATAAATTCCAATTCGTTACCCTTGCTGGTTTCCATGCATTAAACTTTGGCATGTTTGAATTAGCTAGAAATTACAAAGATCGTGGAATGGGAGCATATTCAGAACTTCAACAAGCCGAATTTGCAAGTGAACAATATGGCTATACTGCAACAAGACATCAACGCGAAGTTGGAACTGGATATTTTGATCAAGTAGCTCAAATAATTACTGGAGGAACTTCTTCAACAACAGCTCTCAAAGGCTCTACTGAAGAACAACAATTTTCATCTAACTAATTAATAAAAAACCACTTTTTTCAATTGTGAGAAAGGTGGTTTTTCTATTGGCTATTATCCTAAAATTTAGTAAACAATGACACTTTTGTTAAAGTATTTAAAAAATGATTCTACAAATAAAGATTTGTGATATTATTTCTCTAACATCAATGTAGCTACTATACTTCATGTTAACAATTTTTTATCTGAACTTGTTAAACTTAATTGTTGGCAATCAATTTATTTAAGAGACTGTCTTGAAGCCAACAAAATTTAACATTTCAATACTAATAACAGAAGGAGTTGTAAGGATGAATCATGTGAAAGGACAAGTTAAAGTATTAAATGAGTACGAGATTAATAAGTCAACAATGGCAATCATTCCAGAATTTACGGTCGATTTAGTTGTAATTTCAAAGGTTTATGAAACAGATGATAGTTTTTATGTTTTAATGAAACCGATTGAAATTATTGAAAGAAGCTGTGCTTACTTCGGGAGTAGTTACCGGGGTAGGCGTGAAGGAACTAAACAAATGATTTCCATCACTCACAAACCACCAATAGCGATCAGCTCAATGAATCAAATTTTCTTTTTCCCCACTTCATCTTCTTTAAAAGTAGAATGTTCTTGGATCTCCTACAATCATGTTGCAAATTTCAGAGGCGGTAAATACAATCGATCAGTTGTTGAATTTTTCAATGGTGTTGAACTTCCATTAGAAATATCTCGTGGTTCATTTGAAAACCAATTATATCGAACTGCACATTTAAGGGCTATTTATGAAGATCGGCTCAACCCTGAGAATACCCAACAAAAAACTTACAAATTAATCCCTGATAACGAAATTACTTCATATATAAAAGGAATATCAATACACGAAAAATAAATGTGGAAGATTAAAATTTTGACTACTTAACATTTAGTAAAGTAGTTTTTTTATGTGGATTATTTAAACAGATTTGTAGAAAAAAAGATAATTGGGAAGTTCTATTTTAGAAATTTAGTCCTTTTAATTCTTAGTAAAAGGCTCTGTTAAAGTAGATTGTTGATTTCTTATTCAATTAAATGGCAGCTTAGTTGAATAAGGAATGCTAATATATAGAAATAAAATAATGGGTGGATGAAGGCATGAAATATTATAAATTACTTTTGAGTGATAGTAATAAAAGTGAGATTGTATTTTACTGTGGCTGAATATGATTCCTGTAATAACACCAGCTTGTGGAATTACAATCGTATTTCGATTAAACATTGGTGAGGATGTTCCTTGCCCCATGAAATCATTATTTGCAAGTGATTGATCTGAACTAAAATAAATAAACCCTGCTCCTGCACCAGCCGGTCCTGTTGGTCCTTGAGGTCCCGTGAAATGTTATAGTCTCATTACATTTTTTTATTTTCTTTCCTTCTTTAAGGTGATATTGTTCAAATCCCAAACTATCTCGCATTTGGAACTTTTTGGAGGGAATTTAAATGGATTTTTGGATTTCAACAATCGGTGGTATCTTAGCGTTAGGTGCATGGATTTGGTATTATGCATCTTTAGGAAAAAGAATTCATCAAGAAGAAAAAGAGGCTGGCAGAGATCTATCTTATGAAATTAATCCATTTACAGGTTCTGCTAAAGGCACTTCAAATGAAAAAAAGTAAATATAAACCTTAAGAAACTAACGAATTTATTAGTTATATAAGAATTTCTACTACTTTTAATTAAATTTCTATAAACACTTATATCACTTCTTATTCAAAAAAGGGCAAACAGGAAAAATAGGAGCCTCATTGACTCCCATGTGTTATGAAATTACTATTGATCCAAAGTTTAGGCTGGATATCCTCCGGTTGGTGGTGGCCAAGCGCTAAATAATCTGCGTATTAGTACGATTTCACCTAAATGATAGGAGTTGTGAGATGCAATATTGCGTAGCACACCACCTGGTGATTCGCCTGGCCATTTCTCCAATGATTTGTCTAATTGAACAGTTTGGGCAATCGTACATGCCTGTTCTATCCCTTGAAGAAAATGCTGAATAACCTGTTTCCACTCTTCCTCATTACTTGGCCCCTCTTCAATAGGCCAGCTTTCTTTTACATCGGAAGGTAATTCTGGTTTCTCCCCTTGTGCGAATAATAAGAGAAATTCTTGCCAGTATGTCATGTGTTTGACTAATTGATAAATAGTATAAGGTAACTCTTCTATTCTTTTCCCTGCAAGATCCATGTTTATATCCAACAAAGCATTCTTGATAGGAAGATGACCACGTTCTCCTCTTAATGATTTTATTAATGTGTCGCTAAACGCTTTATTTGATTGCTCCATAAAACCGACTCCCAACATTCTAGTTCAAATTCACTGAATTTTTTGTTCTTTTTACTTTCTATTATCGAAAAAATCACTGTTCACATTAGTCAACTCTAATTTTTCATCTAAATCATTTGAAGATAAAGCAACCAATCTTTAACTGATTACAGTACATCTTCATTTTTTTTAATTATACTGATTAGAGTAAACTCTAAGTCAATAGATAAATGAATGATTAAAAGCTCTTACTTCTTCTTTAACTACTCTACCAAATAATCCAATATAAAAAGCCAGATAAGTGACTTGTACTCTTGTTCAACTAACGCATTGCGTTAGGACTATAATGAATTAACAACTACTAAACCCAAAAATAAATTTAAAATGATTACGCTTCTTTTTTTTTGTTTAATGCCTTCTTTAGAGTCAATTATAATAACTGTTTTAGCAAGCTAAATTCTTATATAGTATTGGTTCCGGTCAAAAAAAAAACCTCAGACAAAGGAAAAAACACTCCCAAAGTCGTATAAATAATTATCGACAATTTGGAGGTGCTTTTTAGGTTAGATGTCTAATAAAAATTGATTTCTTTAAAAATAGGAGAAAATTTACAAAATGAGAAGAGATAATGAAATGAATAAAGAAGACCTACTAAATAAAGGATATCGGAAATATTCAGGAGAAGAGATTGAAGTTTATTTCAGCAAAGATATCTGTACACATTCAGGTAATTGTGTAAGGACAATGCCGACAGTGTTTGATACAAAAAGAAAGCCATGGATTCTTGCTGATAATGGAGAAGTAGATTCAGCTATGAAAACGATCGATTTATGTCCAAGTGGTGCACTACAATATATTTATAAAAAGGATGATAAATAATATGAATATTGAAAAGGCAGAGAAAAAACACTTCATTGAGAATGAAGAAGGGAAAATCGTCGCTGAAATTACATTTGTACAAGCTGGAGTATCAAAAGTGATCATTGATCATACTTTTGTCGATGAATCCTTGCGAGGACAAAAAATTGCCAGTAAACTTGTTGCTTCTGTTGTAGAAGAGATGAGAGAACAAGACAAAAAGATTGTGCCACTTTGCCCATTTGCTAAGGCTGAATTTGAACGCAAAAAGGAATATCAAGATATGCTTGCGTAATTATACACATTGTTAAATGATGGTAACAATCGTCCCTTTTTACATTTTTTTCTATCCATCATGTTAACATCATTACATATGAGTATCAAAAAGGGAGGTATGGAAAAGTCAGGGGAGTTAGAATGATTAATGATAGAATAAATTAGAAGGATATTTAAGCAATATACTTTGGGATTCACAGCTTGGGCGTGGCTTATAGAAAGATATAAGCTATACAATGGAGCTATTAGTTTTTGCAGAATTTATTAAATATCCTTGTTCAATAACAATGCATTAGTTGTACAAAAAGAGTTGCTTCGGCAACTCTTTTTTATTGCACTCCCATGAAAAAACCTTACGGTATTCATGTAAAAAAATGCATGCCTAAAGAAGACGTCTTTATTTTATTTTAAAAAACTTGTTCCAAATTCAAAAATGTCATATATAACAAATTGTTATAAGTACGAAAAAATATAGTTTTAACATAAAAGAATTGTAACAATTTTGAATTCAGCTTATGTAACTAACACATGCAATAGTTGAACAACACTTAACACTGGCGATTATGATCAATCAACTTCTATTTCAGATCGAGGGAAGATAGTTGAAGAGAGTGATGTGAAACAAGATTAAATATATCTTGTTTTGACTCTTAGTGAAGTGTCAAGAATATTGGATTTTCAACCTAAAGGAATTTAATAAATTAAAAATCCCAGTTTCTTAATTTTTTAATAAGAAATTGGGATTTTTCTATTACTTTATTTATTAGCGCGAGTATAGAAGATATTACATACATCTATATCCAATAAGAAGGTAATTGCTTCAGTAAATGCCATTTATTTTCATAAGTTTAGATAATAAATCATAAAAATGAATAGTCCACATTTATGCAAACCCAGTAACGGAAGGAATGATACAGTGTTGAACGATAATACTTTTGACTTTATTGTGATAGGTGCAGGTACAGCAGGTGGTGTAATTGCAAAAAAATTATCAGATGACAAAATTACTTCTGTATTGGTCTTGGAACCAGGCACAAATATGGTTCAAGAGCTAAGCAGTCCTTCAGGTGCAGTATCCGGTGTTTTGTCTGCTGATAATAGGCATTCCTTTAATATATTTACAAATGTACAGCCCGCAATTGGGAACCAACAACTTAGAGTATCAGGCGGTAGAGCAATCGGTGGAAGCTCTGAACATAATGCCATGTATGCTGTACGGGGAAGCAGGGAACTTTATGATGAATGGGCACGCCTAGTTGGACCTCAATGGAGTTATAACAGTTTAAAGCCACTATTCAAAAAAAATGAAACCTATACTGGAAAGACTCAACAACCAGAAGAACGTGGTAAAAAGGGCCCTATTTTTATCAGACAACAAATTATTCCTAAGGATGGGATTACCGTTACATTAGCAAAAGCAACATCAGAAATATTAGATATTCCCATAGTCGAGGATTGCAATACTGGTATTAGGGATTGTACTTTCTTTAAATCACAGTTTTTAAATAAGGAAGTAAATGGAAAATTTGTTCGCTCATCTACTGCAACAGGATATTTAAATAGTAAAATAGTGACACAAGGAAATGAGTTCCATCCAGATGAAATTGGAGTTGGCGGCAGAGAGTTAGTTATTTTGGTAAAAACAACAGTAAATAAAATTCTATTTAAGCAAGATGGAAAAATTCAAGTTGCAGTTGGAGTTGACTTTGTCAGAAACGGCAAATCAAATAAAGCATTCGCAAAAAAAAGGAATAATTCTTTGTGCAGGCAATTTATCTTCTGTTATATTGCAGCGTTCGGGAATTGGGACCCGGATGATCTGAAAAGAGCAGGTATAGAAACTTTAATTTACAGTCCAAATGTAGGACATAACTTTCAAACCCAATTTACAACCGGATTGGGAGTTGAAGTTAAAACCGATCGGATTTTAGAACTCATGGCTGCAGACCCAGACAATCCAATTACACTAGGTGCATTTAATGCAGATCGCGGTAAAGGAGGGCGTCGCCTTCAAATAATAGGATCACCAGCACCATCGTTTCTTCCTGCCTCAGAGGTATTGGAAAATAATTGGGATTTCGATCCTAAAAAGAAAAGCAATATCATAAGTTTTGGACTTTTTGACGATAACCCAAAAAGCAGAGGTACTATTATGGTCTCACACAGCGATCCTGAGGCATATCCTTCCATAGACCTTAATCCGCTTGGAGATGCAGATGACCTGAATTTCATGGTTGATCAGTTTATTGAGACCCACAACATTATGAAGAAAGCACGTGAAATCGATCCTGAAGGAATATTCAAAGTCGTATTCCCGCCTGAAAATATCTTTGAGATAAAAAATATTGAAGAAAAGCGTAAAAAATTAGAAAGTTTCGTAAGAGCCTCATATCGTAATGTTTTCCACTTTGGAGGTCAATGCAAAATGGCAAGGAGTGTTCGAGAAGGTGTCGTAGATGGCGAATTGAATGTTTTTGGAACAAAGAACCTTAAGGTGGCAGATCTATCAGTCGCACCTATTTTACCTGATGGGAATACTTCACTCCCTTCTCAAATTATCGGTTTAAATGCTGTACGATTCATTCAAGATTAAACTCCAATTTATCAATTATTTGGTGCTGGTTTTTAGCACACTTTTCATCATTCATCGTGCATAAATAGAATTGTGAAGCATTGTACTTAAACTAACGCATGCTTTAGTTGAACAAGATAATCAGCTGAATATTCGATTTTTTTATGAAGTTAAATGGCAGTTCATTTACATAATTTTCCAAATGAAAAGGCGTATAACTAAAACAATTGATAATAATTTTTATATAATAATATTACATTTCT
>NZ_NUHI01000001.1:0-130391 GCF_002575105.1 Bacillus sp. AFS053548
TGACTTATGGTTCGAGAAAAGCGTCAAGAAACAGTGCGATGGACAAGCATACCTAGTAAGGTATGCGGATGATTTCGTGTGCTGTTTTCAATTTAAGAATGAAGCTGAGGAATTCTTTCAATCTCTAAAATTAAGACTCGAGAAGTTTAATCTGGAAATAGCCGAAGATAAAACCAAAATTATTCCCTTCGGACGGCTTGCGGAGAAACTTGGAAAGCATCAGGGAAATGGAAAACCAGAAACCTTCGATTTTCTAGGTTTTACTCATTACTGTGGCAAAAGCAAACAAGGAAAGTTCCGAGTGAAACGGAAATCAAGTAGTAAGAAAGTACAAAGCAAATTAAAAGAGTCTAAAGAATGGTTGAAGAAGAATAGAAATAACAATATTCATATAATCATGGACAGATTCAAACGCTCGCTTATTGGTTATTTCAACTACTATTGCATCACGGATAATATTCCAAGTGTTAACATTTTCAAAGTTAAAATCGAGAACCTAATATTCAAATGGCTCAATAGAAGAAGTCAAAGGAAATCCTTTAAATGGGAGAAATACAGACTCTTCCTGAGCAAATATCCACTACCCTCACCAAGGGTTAAGGTGAATATCTACGATTTAAGAAAAGAAATTAGCTACATTCTGTAAATGATTACTGGAGGAGCCGTGTGCATTAATAGTGCAAGCACGGTTCTGAGAGGGGGTGGAGTGCAATTTACCGCAAGGTAAAAAGACTCCATTCTACTCGACTAGTTACATAAGATTTATAAACACTTATCTTAAAAAGAACTATTTAGAAATTCCATGGAATTGAATCAATAAATGCCTTTATAAAATTTTTTATCCAAACAAGAATCGATTTTATTTTTTCATAATTATAAATATCCCTTTTCCTATAATGTACAAATCATAAAGACGAAAAGAATAAAAGCTACTTCGTTATGGAAGTATCGCGTGCTTTAGTTGAATAAGGGGTATCAACAAATACCCATCAAGTCAAAACAAATCATTATCCCTATACGAAAAATGCCATTTTTCCTGTAATTTAATGGGAAATATGGCATTTTTTAAGTTTATCGAAATTTCAAATGCAAGAAACAGGGGGGTGTAGTAGAATAGAAAATACTGGAGGGGGATTGATGAAAGAATATATTTATGTGGAAAACGAAAAAAAAGTGAAATTGAAATTTGGAATTTTAAAAAAAGATATTGTATTTACCATATCATTCTTGTTAGCAATCGGAAGCTGTTTATTCCATGCACCAAAACTAGATTATATAAATTTTAAAGTATTAGTCAGTTTATTTAATCTTATGCTGGTAGTTAAGGCTCTGGAAGATCTTAAACTATTGGATAAGTTCGCCATTGCTATACTGAGTAAATGTCATAATAGTAAAAGTGTTTCAGCAATCCTAATTTTATTATGCTTTTTTAGTTCCATGCTTGTAACGAATGATGTGGCATTAATAACATTTGTACCATTAACTCTTATAATTAGTAAGATTATCCAAACTTCTATGTTAGATACTATTATTCTAGAGACAATTGCGGCTAACATCGGAAGCAGCCTAACTCCAATGGGAAATCCACAAAATCTTTTCATATTTACTTACTACGGAATAAGGCCTATACAATTTTTTACAACAATTCTTCTATTAGTGGTTCTGGGAATTGTTCTGTTATTCTTTTTTAACCAAAGATTGAATAGTAAAACATTGGAAATGGAACTTCCGTATATTCTTATAAAAAATAAAAAAAAGGCAATAGTATGGGGTATACTATTTGGCATCATATCTGCATCCATACTAGGGGTTTTAAGCTACAAACTTACGTTTATCATCGCATTAGGAACTGCATGTATACTTGATATAAAATTATTGAAGAAAATTGATTATTTATTGCTTATTACTTTTATATGTTTTTTTATATTTATAGGAAACATATCGGAATTAAAAGTAGTACACACATATGCCAGCGAAAATCTCAAAAGTCCCACATCAATCTTTTTCAGTTCTATAATTTTAAGCCAACTGATAAGCAATGTACCAGCTGCAATCTTTTTATCAAAATTCTCTGTGAATTGGCAGCCTTTATTAGTAGGTGTGAATTTAGGTGGACTTGGTACGATTGTTGCTTCCCTCGCAAGTGTAATTTCATTTAAGCTTTTTATTATGAGAGATCCACAAAAAAGTAAAATATACCTTATAAGGTTTAGCTTTTATAACTTTTCGATTTTAGCTCTTTTAACTCTTGTTTATTATTTTACGATGAAATATCAAAATTTCTTTTAATACAGAGATTTAATTGGTTCTAATGTAGGAGCCATCTTAAACAATGATAGTTGGAATTACTGGTTATACAAAGGTAAAGCAGAGGTAGAAGAAATTATAAATATAATTAAAGAAAAAGCAACAGACCTCATATATTAAGACATTACTTATTTAATTGACAATTTCAGTCTGTAAATCAAGTTTTTAGGACTTTGTCTATACACGAAACTACTTTTCCATTTAGTGAAGTAGTTTTTTTATTTATTTAAAGATAGTTTATTAGAATTACATTAAGCATCATTAGGAACAAATTAGTAAAAAAATATTTATAAGATAATCAGTCAAATTATTACAAAAAATACTAGTTAGAATCATTTATTATTATTGAATAAATAGTTATATGTGATAATGTTAACAGTAAGGATATCTATTTAGAAATACGGCTTAAGGAGAGATTCATATTTAAATGAACGTTTTTGACTTAAAGGCTTTTTTTACAGAAGAACATTTTTTACATCTCATTCAACAATACAAAGATTATGGTCCATTAGTTGGAATATCAATCCCTTTTATTGAAGCAATTTGTCCAGTTTTACCTTTGGTCATTTTTGTATTTGCTAATGCAGCAGCATTTGGTCCTTTATTAGGTTTTCTATATTCATGGATTGGTTCTTGCTTAGGTTCCATTTTACTATTCTATGTTGTTAGAAAATTTGGTCAGAAACGATTTTTTTCATTTGTAAGTAAGCATAAGAAAGTAGAATCATCAATAGGGTGGATTGAAAAAAGGGGATTTGGTCCAATTTTTATTATGTTTGCATTTCCGTTTTCACCATCTTTTTTAATAAATATAGTAGCCGGCTTGTCACGTATTAAAATATCGCAATTTCTAATCGCATTAGTACTTGGAAAGTTTACTATGATCGCGATGATTAGTTATTTAGGGAAAGATTTAACTTCAGTGTTTCAAAAACCGATTAAAGCATTGTACATAGGAATTTTTATATTCGTATTATGGATTGTTGGAAAAGTGATTGAGAAACGTATGAACATCAAAGAAAAAACAACAGAGAAAAAGAGTGCGCCTCGATCATCTGATGAGCAATAAAGCTTTATTACTCAAAAGGGAGAGAGCTACTTTATGCTAAGGAAAGAAGTATTTGACTGGGGAAAAGCGATCATAATTGGAATCGCAATTGCTTTTATTGTAAGAACGTTCTTATTTTCTACATATGTAGTTGATGGAGAATCTATGATGCCAACATTAAAGGATGGAAACTTACTAGTTATAAATAAATTTGGATATGAAATTGGTGATATTAACAGATTTGATGTAATTGTATTTCATGCAAATAAAAAAGAAGATTATGTTAAACGTGTGATTGGTTTACCTGGAGATTCAATTGAATATAAAGATGATCAGCTTTATGTTAACAATAAAAAATGGAATGAACCATATTTAAATGATTACAAGAGTTCTTTAAAAGGAACAGCTTTTACACCTGATTATAATTTAAACGAAGTTACAGGTAAAACAAAAGTTCCACCAGGCTATGTTTTTGTTGAAGGGGACAATCGACCAAAAAGTTATGACAGTCGTTTGTTTGGATTTGTAAAAATTGATAAAATTGTAGGGAAGGTCGACCTACTTTATTGGCCACTTTCAAGTTTGAATACGAATTTTAACAAATAAGCTCCTTATGGGGGCTTTTCTTATTAGGTACACATTTAAACACACTTTTTTACTAAATAACAACCATTATTCTAATACAATAAGGAGGGGATTTTTATGTCGTTTCAATTTATATTAGGACGTGCAGGAAGTGGAAAAACGCATCACATTTTAAAAGAAATAACAAATAGATTAAAGAATGAAACAAAAAATATCATCTTTATTGTACCTGACCAAATGACCTTTCAGATGGAATATGAATTAGTTAGAAGGCAGGAAAAAAAAGCAATTATTAATTCCCAAGTTTTTAGTTTTACTCGATTAGCTTGGAAGGTTTTACAAGAAACAGGTGGAATCAGTCGGATTCATATTGGTGAAATTGGAATTTCTATGATTCTTCGAAAGATTATTGAGGAAAAGAAAGAAGAATTGAAAGTTTTTCATCACGTTGCTGATCGACAAGGGTTTTATAAGGAACTAACGGGTCTTATTGCAGAGTTTAAAGGTTTTCAAGTTTCTTCAGATGAATTATCTTCCGTTATTTTACAAATGGAGCAAGATTCATCGAAGGATCATATCTTTATTCAACAAAAGATAAATGATATTCAAATAGTTTTTGATGCTTTTAATACATATATGAAAGATAAGTATCTTGATTCAGAAGACTATTTAAATTTGTTGATTCAAGAATTACCTAAAAGTGATTATATAAAAGACAGTATTATTTATATTGATGGATATTATGATTTGGCACCTCAAGAGCGAAATGTAGTTGAGGAGTTAATGAGATATTGTAGTGAGGTAAATTTCTCTCTAACAATTGACCGGCCGTATGATGATTTTTTACCACATGAATTAAATTTATTTTATAAACCAGCGCTTCTATATCAACAAATTAAAGAGATTGCTTTAAATACAAAGCAAACAATAGAGCAACCTGTTATTTGTCATCAAAACTTAAGAAATCAATCGAATGATTTGAAATATTTCGAAACGAATTTTGATAATAGACCAGTTAAGCCTTCGTTTGAATCAGATGGAATTAAGATTATGTCGGCATCTAATCGTCGAGCCGAAGTAAATGGGATTGCGAAAGATATTATAAATAAGGTACGTGATCAAGGATATCGTTATCGTGATATAGCCATTTTCTTAAGAAATGGAGATTCTTATTCACACTTGATTTCAACTATTTTTCATGCGTACCAAATACCCATTTTCATAGAAGAAAAGCGATCAATGCTAACACATCCATTATTTACGTTTTTACAAGCTACTTTCGATATCATTCAAAAAAATTGGCGATATGAATCAGTTTTCAATGCGTATAAAACGGAATTAGTTTATCCATTCGAAAGTAATCGTGATAAGAATCGTGAACAGCTCGAGTTATTTGAGAATTATTGCATAGCGTATGGTAAGCAAGGAAAAAGGTGGACGATCGAAGAGCCATGGAAGTATCGAAAGTATCGCTCAACTGAAGGTATTGATAGAGGGATAACAAATGAAGAGTTAGAATTCGAGGCATTAATCAATTCAGTAAGAGATTTATTAGTAAAGCCAATTCTGACATTTCAAAGCAATCTAAAGCAAGCCAAAAATGCGAGAGAAATGTGTGTAGCATTGTATGAATTTGTTGAATCACTAGATATTTCAAGGAAGCTTCACCGTTTAAAGGATGATGCTGAAAATCGATCAAATTTAATTGAAAGTAAGGATCATGAGCAGGTTTGGAAAGGGTTTATTCAACTTTTAGATGAATGCGTTGAATTAATTGGAGAAGAAAAACTGTCACGTAAAACATTTTTTGAGATTCTTCAAACTGGTTTTCAATCTCTTGAATTTGCGAATGTTCCTGCATCATTAGATCAAATAAACATAGCTGATTTTGATCATTCAAGATTACAAAATGTAAAGTGTGCTTATATCATTGGTGTAAATGAAGGAGTTATTCCAAGGAAGGCTAATGAAGACGGATTATTAGGCGATACTGCCCGAGAGTTTTTACAATCATTTGGTGTGGAAGTAGCACCAACAAGTAAGCACCAATTATTTGTAGAAAATTTTAATATCTATACTGGAATTAATCGAGCAAGTCATGAGTTAATCATTAGTTATCCGTTAGCAAGTGATGATGGGAAAAGTCTTGCCCCATCCAGTCTCATTCAAAGGATAAAATCGATTTTTCCAAATATACATCAACGATTTGAAAGTGGAGACCTAACATTTAGTTCCGTAGGAGAACAACTAACAGCTATTACAAATTATGGTACAGCGCTAACGAATTTAGTATCTCAGCTTCAAGTTTGGTCGACTAGGGAAACTGAAACGAATATGGATTTATGGTGGACGCTTTATAATGTCTTACGAGAAAATTCTGATTCAAAAGATAAACTGTATAAAGTAATAAGTAGTGTAATGTATAACAATGTCGCGAAAGATCTTGGAGAAGATTTAAGTACAGAATTATATGGGGAAGAATTGAGTGGATCGGTATCACGAATCGAGCTTTTCCATCAATGCGCATATGCCCATTTTGCACGTTATGGTTTAAAACTACAAGAACGTGAAATTTATAAGTTTGAATCATTTGATATGGGGCAATTATTCCATAGTGCTTTAACAATTATTGGAGAGAATCTTTTACAGACCGGGAAAAGCTGGAGTAGTTTAACGAATTCAGAATGTGATGAATTAGCAGCAAAAGTAGTAGATGAAATCTCTCCAAAGTTTCAACGTGAGATTTTGTTAAGTACGAATCGATATATGTTTTTAAAGAAAAAAATGAAGGATGTTATTGCTAAAGTATCCTCAATTTTAAGTCAACAAGAGCATGCAGGTAAATTCGTTCCTGTTGCTTTAGAAGTACCATTTGGTATGGGTAAACAGTTAAATTCTTATCAACTTCCGATTGATGGGAAGAGAAGAATGGTATTAAATGGCCGTATTGACCGAATTGATAAAGCAACAAGTGAAAAAGGCGATTACTTACGAATTTTGGATTATAAATCAACGAAAAAGGAATTAAAGTTATCAGATGTATACTACGGACTTGCTTTACAGTTACTAACATATTTAGATATAGCTGTAGCAAATTCAACAACATTACTTGGAAAACACGCGGACCCTGCTGGTATTCTTTATTTCCATGTTCAAAATCCGATTGTTAAAGTTAAAAATAATATCGAACTCGATGAAATTCAGGATGAGATCTTTAAAAAGTTTAAAATGAATGGATTACTTTTAGAAGATCGTGAAAGCAATACGTTAATGGATGAAGCATTAATTCAAGACGGAAGCTCTTCAAAAATTGTACCGATTAGGCTAAAAAAAACCGGAGAGTACATGGCAAAATATTCAAAAACGGTAAAGCCTGAACAATACCCAATGATGACGAATTATATAAAGCAAAAATTTACTGAAGCTGGTCAGCAAATATACAAAGGTTTTGTAAAAGCAAATCCATATCAGCAAAAGGATAAAATACCTTGTACATATTGCTCATACCAATCAGTGTGTCAATTTGATGCGAATGTAAAAGGTAATGAATATCGTGTTCTACCTCCTTTAGAAGATAGCGAAGCATTACAAAAAATGATCGAGGTGGTGAATAAAGATGAGTAAAGAAGAAAATAACGCAAGTAAAACAACATGGACAGTCGACCAGCAAAAAGCGATTGATTTCGAAGGGTCAGATATTCTTGTAGCCGCTGCTGCTGGTTCTGGAAAGACGGCTGTTCTTGTTGAACGAATTATTCAAAAAATCATTCGTGATGAAAATCCAATAAATGTTGATGAATTACTTGTTGTTACTTTTACAAAAGCAAGTGCCCAGGAAATGAAAGAAAGGATTGGGACTGCATTAGAGAAACAACTTGTAAATAATCCTGAATCTGATCATTTAAGGAAACAAGCTTCTTTGTTAAATAAAGCTTCAATCTCAACAATTCACTCTTTTTGTACTGAAGTCATTCGATCAAATTACTATATGGTAGAATTAGATCCAAACTTCCGTACTGCAGAAGAAATTGAGATTCAATTACTGATGGATGAAGTGTTAGAAGAGTTGATGGAGTCAGAATACAGTGATGAATCTAATGTAGTCTTCTTTGATTTAGTTGATCGATATACTAGTGATCGAGATGATAATGATTTACCAAAATTAATATTAAAGCTATATCGTCATGCAATTTCTAACCCTAACCCAAGTGAGTTTTTAAATGCATTCATTCATCAATATAATGTAGTAGGTAAACCTGTTGATGAGATCCCTTTTATTCAAGAGCTTAAGAAATTTATTCAAGATGATATGTTTGCTTGTATAAACACTTATAAACAAGCATTGGATATTATAGAGAGTCCTGATGGCCCAATCAAGTATGCTGAAGTGTTTAAAGAGGAGTATGGTAATTTAGAATGTTTATTCCATGCTTCAGAAAAATCATGGGAAGAAATACATGTTGGCCTACAAAAAATAGTATTTAATCGATTGCCAACTATTAAAAAGACAGAGGGAGATCAACAGAAAAAGGAATTAGTAGCGAATTTCCGAAAAGATGTTAAAAAGAAGATTGATGATATAAGAGATAAGTATTTTAGTCGAAGTATTGACATTCAATTAAAACAAATAAGTGAATTAAAGCCTTTAGTTGAAAAGTTAATTGAACTTGTTAATCGTTTCATCGTGTTATTTAAAGAAGCAAAATTAGAAAATGGAATTTTAGATTTCAATGATTTAGAACATTATGCACTTGAAATTTTAAAGGAAAAAGACGAAAGAGATTTATTAGTACCTTCATCAGTTGCAAGAGTTTATCAAGAAAAGTTTAACGAAGTGTTAGTTGATGAATACCAGGATACGAACTATGTACAAGAATCGATTTTAAGGTTAATCACAAAAGGTACAGGAGCGTCTGGTAATCTTTTTATGGTTGGGGATGTTAAGCAGTCAATCTATCGCTTTCGATTAGCAGAACCACAGCTATTTATAAATAAATACAATTTATATGAAAAAGAGAAAAATGAAAGAACTGGCTTGAGAATCGATTTATCTAAGAACTTTAGAAGTAGAGCGGAAGTATTAGATGCAACCAATTTTATTTTTCAACAAATTATGGGAAGAGAAATTGGTGGAATTGAGTATGATGAAGATGCGATGTTAAAGCTAGGTGCGAGCTATCCTGAATACTCAGATTGCGCTGCTGAATTAATCTTATTAACGAATTCAGATGAAGAAGAAAATGAGGCTGAGTACAGTGAACAAGAAGATGATGATCTTGTTGAAGAAAAGCTTGAACAAATTGAGGCAAGGTATGTAGCAAGAAGAATAAAGGATTTAGTTGAAAGTGAATATTTAGTAACTGAAAAGACTGGAGAAATGAGACCAGTAAAATATAATGATATTGCTATTTTAGGCCGTTCACTATCGAATGCAGATTTGTATATTGAAGAATGCAAAGCGTTAGGTATACCGCTATATGCAGAGAAATCAAAGGACTTATTTCAAACAATTGAAGTGGCTGTCTTTTTAAATTTATTAAAGCTAATCGATAATACCATTCAAGATATTCCGCTTGCATCTGTCCTACGTTCTCCAATTGTAGGGCTTTCGGAACCGGAATTAACAATGATTAGACTAAATCATAAAAATGGATCCTTTTACGATGCATGTCAAGATTATCTAAATAATTATGAAAACCGTCATAAACAGCTTTCGATTAAATTAGTAAATTTCTTTTCACAAATAAAGGAATGGAAACGACTCGTTAAAAGGGAGACACTTTCAATCTTTATTTGGAAGGTATTAAAGGAATCTACATACTATGACTTTGTTGGAGGGTTACCAGGTGGTAAACAAAGGCAAGCAAATTTAATTACGATATTTGATCGTGCAAAAGCATTAGAAGAATCAAATTATAGAAGTCTATTTCAGTTTTTAAGATTTTTAGATCGTATGCAAGAAAGAGATGAAAAGCTAGATGAAGTTCGTATTTTAAGTGATCAAGAAAATGTCGTCCAAATGATGACAATCCATAAAAGTAAGGGATTAGAGTTTCCTGTTGTGTTTGTCGTGAATACATCTAAGCAATTTAATATGCAGGATTTAAGAGCAAAATTCATTCTACAAAAGGAATTAGGTTTAGGTATGAATTTTGTACATTCTGCGTATCGAACGACTAATACAACTCTCTTGAAGGAAACAATCAAGCGCAAGGAACATGAAGAGTTAATTTCCGAGGAATTACGAATTCTTTATGTTGCATTAACTCGTGCAAGAGAAAAGCTTATTTTAGTAGGTAAAGTAAAAGATGCACAAAAAATGATTGAAAGTTGGAAGGAAGTTGAAAACCATAAAGAATGGCTACTGCCATTAAACATTATTAGTGGTGCTAAAAGTTATCTTGATTGGATTGGTCCTGCGATCATTCGGCACGATTCTAGTAATGCAATTAGACTCGAAGATGATTTGTGGCATACAGAAAATGAAATTCAGTTTTACCCATGTCGCTGGAATTATTCAATTGTAGATGCTTCTACAATTCAATCATTGGTAGCTGAGGACGTAGAAAATAATAAAGTCGAAGTATTTCAAGCTTTCCAGTCAAAAGAGCCGATTCAAATTAACAATGATGAGCTTCATGAAAAACTAGAGAATCAATTAAACTGGCAATATCAACACAGACAATCAACTCTATATCGACCTAAACAATCTGTGACAGAATTAAAAAGAAAAATGCAAGAGGAAGACCCATATAATCAAAGTTTTACAGCGACTAAAACAAAAGATTTTCCACTTGAAAGACCAAAATTTATGTCAGAACAAAAAATGAACTCAGCTGAAAAAGGAACTGCTACCCATGCTGTAATGCAAAATCTAAATTATCAACTTGTTTCATCTCATGAAGACATCATTGATCAGATAGATAGTATGGTTTTAAAAGAATTAATTACCCAAGAGCAAGGGAAAGCAGTAAATAGCTTGGAGATTTTTGAATTCTGTCAATCACAACTTGGTCAATTAGTGGCAAACTCAAATCAAAATTTGCGCGAAGTACCATTTAGTTATGGTGTTTCAACAAATGAAATTTATAAAGATTGGGAAGATGAAGAGGAAGTTGTATTAATCCAAGGGATTATTGATTTACTTTTAATTGATGGTGACGAGGTTATCTTAATTGATTACAAAACCGATCGAACTGGTGCATTTGCAACAAGCGATGCCTTGAAGCAAGAAGCAATTAGAAGATATGGTGTTCAACTCGATCTTTATTCAAAGGCAATTGAAGCGGGTATGGATAAACTAGTTAAAGCTAAATATCTCTACTTTTTTGATGGTGGTCAAATTGTAGAGTTATAGAAAAAAGCGATGCGCCTGCATCGCTTTTTTTGAATTATAAAGTTGCGACTTCATTTTGATCTGCTAGATCGGCATCTAGTGTATTAGTTGCACTTGCACCGCTTATTGTTGCGGGTAGAAACCCAGTATTACCTGAGCCTGAGCCGAAATATGATTTTGTTTGTGTTTTTGGTGAGATATTATTCAGATCTCCTGTATTTATATTTCCTTCATTACTTGTGATAACAATTGCACCAAGAAATGTTGGCATGAAATATTCTCCTTTCTTAATCGGTTGATTTTGTTTCTGATGTTTCTTTTTTTCGTGTAACTACAGGTACTGTAGGTACAGTTGGTACTACGGTGTGTACTGGAACTACAGGTGCTACCGGAACTACAGTATGTGGCGTTACAACTGGCGAAACTTGGAATGTTGGTTGAACAAGTATATCTGAGTGAACGGGTTGCGTTGATGATGTCATCATTGGCTGCATTAGTTGAGAAAAAGTAGGTTGAGCATGAATGCCTGGAGTTTGGTAATGTATTGTAGGTGTTGTGATAAAATGTCGTATTTGATGTACTCGGGCTAACATTGTGGCATCATGAACTGAGCCAATAATGGATGCGCTGGCTGAGCTTATAGCATTATAATTTATTGAACCAACTTGGATTGTCGGGTTAAGATTCACTCGGTTTAAATTTACATTAGGAACATATGGAAGATGTTTTGGAATGATTTTAAAAAGTGGATATATTTCAAAAATATCTCTGTTAAAATCAGCAAACACATTCCCTTCTTCTTGAAGTGCGAGAGCGTTTGACTCCGCATTCATTGAAAATACATCCCCAAACTGTAAAATGCTTGAAAATAGTACTGTATTTACATCATATCTTTCTACTGCGGCTAAACGAAATCTTGGATCAATTTTAAACATTAACTTACAGATAAAGGTACAAATGGTCCAATAATTAATGATTCTGGTGGTGTGTCAAATATAGAAGATAGTGAAATATTATGAGCATCGCCAACCAAAAATAATGAAGACGATGAAATGGCTGTAAATTTTATTTCATCAACCTGTAAATTGCAATTCGTTACATTTAAATTCATCCTTTATTCTCCTTTCCAATATTATGTGGTAAGTTTTGTAAAAAGGCACTATAGGCAGTTCGAATATCTCTTAACATGTGTAAAACGACTTCTTCAGAGTATCGGAGTGGATTATCAGCGAAGTTTGGTTTATTTTTATATAAATCAATATAGTAAGGAATCCTAATATCCATTTGATTTCGTATATCATCGATCATCATTTGTCGATAATAATCATCTACAGCAACTCTAAGCTCTGTTTCTAATTGGAGGATGGTTTCTAATGCTTCTTCCTTTAAATGGAAGTGAATTCTTTCTTCAATATATGATTTCAAAGCTTTCAAATTATTATCAGGTTTAATATCAATTTGCTGGTTTTCCACTGTTAAATCATCAAATGTAGGAGCTTGAAGTGGATTCAGCCCTATTGTTAAGGTGCCATTTAAATTTTCAACTTTTAATTGGTCAAATTTATATTCAATTTTATCAATTTTTGTCTCAGGTCTTTGAGAAAGTTCAAGAACTGTAGCCTCAAGCTGAACAACTTTAGCTTTTAATTGTTCAATTATTTGAGACTGTTCAAATAGTAATTGCTCAATTTGAGTCTGTCTTAATTCTAGTTGATTCATAGAATTCCCTCGCTTTCAATTTGCTAAAGGAATAAAATTATGTTTGTTGCGAGGTGTGAACGATTTGACCTGGTTCAGTAATTGGTGGTGCTGCTTCTAAATAATCTCCAGTATTATTCGTTATCGTTTTTGCATTTATATGTCCTGTTGTTCCAATTTGAAAAACAGATGAGTTTACGATCCCACCAGTTTTTAGCTGATTAATAATAATAGTTTGATGTATATATATATTCAAACGACATCCTCCTTTACATGTTGCCAACCATTGGTTGATCAACTTGGTCTTGATCATATACGGTCGAAATACTTTTATTGTTATAAACTGTTACATTATCACCAGTATTAAACGAACCAGCACCGGCGTACGTTTGAGCACTACTTTTAGGTATGATATTATATGCATCACCCACGTTAACTACAGCGCTACTACCGACACTGACGATATTAATTACTCCAACATAAGCAGGCATGACTGTACACCCTTTGTTCTTTTATGATTATGTATTATATGGCCATTTAACCTAAAACGTGATTGTAGACTATGTATTGTTAAGAAGTATTAATTTTTAATAGGAAGAAAAGGGTGAAGGGGAAAATAAAAAGAGATGAGATTTCTTATTCTATAACCAAAAAAAATACTAGCTGCAATTAGAATAAACTAATCGCAAGCTAGCTATTAGGCTCTCCTTTTAGAAGAGGTAAAGGTCGAAATCATATTCATTAGCCTGTCCAATTCCTGGCTACATAAAACTGTTTTCTTGTTCGTAAAGCCATATCGTCCCGCATAATATACCATTCGGGCCCGTTTTTTCTCTATAACATGAAGCAGCAATTTAGTCACCAACTTTGTTCAAGAATAGGGAATTATGTCTAGGTCTCACGATGTATGTAATGCTATTATACAAAATCATTTTCATATGAGAAGACATTCGCTAAAAGAAGTGTAAAACTTACAAAATACTACAATATTCATCTGCATTCCATCTTGGGATAGTGGAAATTGAAAGGTTTTTGTAGGATAAACTATACGGAGTGTCGAATTGTAAGGAGCTATAGATGATATTGAATTTATTTTCGACAGTAGATTACAATCCTAGATTAATATAATTTATGATTTTTAAAAATGAATATTAAGTCATGCTTTTTATAACGGGTAATAGGTATAAATTCATAGCTTATATTTTGAACAATTTGTGAATTTTTTAAAATCTTTTCCATTTCCATTTCATCTACATTTTTCCTTATTCAAGCACTTATGTTATGATTATTTAGAATATATATTTGGGAGGAAACGAAATGATTCACTTACATATTACATCGTGGGTAATCGCTATTATTTTAGCTTTAATTGTTGGGCACGGATACAAAAATGGTTGGAATGTGAAAGTTGCCCATATGATTTTACGTCTTTTATACTTCGTTATTTTAGGAACTGGACTGTATTTATTTATTCATATTTCTAATAAAGAAAATATGCCGTCTAATATGATGATGCTTTATAACGTAAAAATGACACTTGGTATTCTTATGTTAGGTGTGTTTGAATATTTCACAGTGTCTTCTAAGAAACACCGTAAAATGGTTGTTCCTGCAACTATTTTTACAGTATTTATTTTAGCTTTATTATATTTAGGATTTAGATTACCACAAGGTTTTCACTTCTTTGCTTAATAAAAAAACTGTCACAAATTTCTTGTGACAGTTTTTTTGTATTTATGAAAGTTGAGTTAATAGGTAGCGGTTACCTGTTGCTTTCGTAAGTTCAAATCGGTGGTTTTGTTCTTCAGATGAAATTCTAAATTGGTGATATACTGAACAAACAAGTTCTCCATTATCAAATACGATGAAATTTACTCCTTCAGAAGGTGAACCTTCAGGCTGAAATGAAAGGAAGTTGTGACAGTACAAGCAATCGTATAGGGAAAAACTATGTGTATTTAGTAGATACGCTAAAGTATAAAATGATTCATCGGTCAAATTTTTCAATAGTGAGTCGAAGCTATATAAAAGCTTTCTTTGAATACGAAGGATATCGCCATTTTGTAATTTTTTCTTTTTGGAATACTGAATAAGAAAATTACCATTTTTTAAAGAAGCAGGAACCCACTCTTCATTTATAGAAACTTCAAAATCTTCATCGATAAGATCCTCAAGTAAAAATGCCTCATCAGTTTCATCATCGAAAAAGACCCATTCATCATTTATTTCTTCAATTGCTCCAATAGTAAAAGCGCGAGGTTGCTTTTGAAATAATTGTGATCGGTGCTTAAATTGCATTAAGTAACCTCCAGTTACAAGCGTTCTGCTGTTCATTGTTTAATTACATAGGTTCAAGTGAAAAGTAGTGATTCGGACATTTTATCGAATCATAAAATTAAGTATCTAATAGAATCTTTTTTTCGTTCGAACCTTTTTTTGAATCTCGAATATTGTTTAAATGGATTAAAAAATTTACTCTATTTTCCGACCGGTATTAGGATTTATAAATCATAATAGCTGCGTTTATTTCGATTTTAATAAAGCTGCTACTTTTTTCATTTATTGACATAACTTAACTATTTTATAACTATGCAAAAATTAAAAAAACGTATGGACAAATATTGATAAGTTACAAACTTTTTTTGAGGATTAACGCACCTATTTTTAAAAACAATAATACGATATAGAATTAACTTTAGTTTTATAGGGAAATAGCCCAGAAAGGAGAAAAAAACATGTGCGGTATAACTGGGTGGGCAGATTTTCAAAAGGATTTATCCAATGTAAATTCAGTGACCAAAAAAATGGCTGAAACATTGTCTAAACGAGGTCCAGATGATACGAATATTTGGACCTCGAATCATTGTAGTTTTGGCCACAAAAGATTAGTTGTAGTTGATCCAATAGGTGGAAAACAACCGATGCGTAAGACGCAAGGTAACTTCACGTATACGCTTTGCTACAATGGTGAGTTGTATAATACAGAGGATATTAGAAAAGAACTTTTAAAAAGAGGCTACACGTTTCAAGGGCATTCAGATACTGAGGTTCTACTTACAAGCTATATTGAGTGGAAGGAAGCATGTGTAGACAAATTTAATGGAATATTTGCTTTTGCAATCTGGGATGAAGAAAAGGAAAGTCTATTTATTGCAAGAGACCGTTTAGGTGTTAAACCTCTATTTTATAAAGAGGACTATAAAAGATTATTATTCGCTTCAGAAGTAAAGGCAATTTTAGCAAACCCTGGGGTAAAGGCTGAATTAACTGAAGAAGGGCTCTCAGAAGTATTTGGACTTGGTCCATCTCGTACGCCTGGAAATGGTGTTTTTGATGGTATTAAAGAACTCCGTGGTGGTCATGCTATGACATTCTCAAGAAATGGACTTAAAATATGGAAATATTGGGATGTTAAAAGCGATATACACACAGACTCAGTTGATGAAACGATTGAAAAAGTACGTTTTTATGTTGAAGATGCGATCGTAAGACAATTGGTTTCCGATGTGCCTTTATGCACGTTTTTATCAGGTGGAGTGGATTCTAGTACGATTACAGCAATCGCTGCAAATCATTACGCTAAAGAAGGAAAAGGACAATTAACCACATATTCAATTGATTATGAGGAAAATGATAAATATTTTAAATCAAGTGTATTCCAACCAAATTCAGATGCACCTTGGATTGAGTTAATGTCTTCAACATTCAATACAAATCATCAAAGATGTGTCATTACAAACGAAGAACTGGTTCAATATTTAGACGAGGCTACAGAGTGTCGTGACCTTCCAGGAATGGCGGATGTCGATTCTTCATTATTATGGTTTTGTCAAAAAATTAAACAGAACTTTGTTGTAGGTTTATCAGGAGAATGTGCGGATGAAATTTTTGGTGGGTATCCTTGGTTTCACCGAGAAGATGATTTAAACAGACCAGCGTTTCCTTGGATGAGATCAACTGAGCTTCGTCAAAAGCTTTTAAAAGACGAATGGAGTAAGAAACTGAATCTAGCTCAGTACGTTCAAGATCGATACAACGAGACTGTAAAAGAAACGCCAATGCTTGAAGGGGAAAGTCCATTAGAAGCTAAAAGAAGACAACTGTTTTATTTAAATCGTCAATGGTTTATGTCACAATTATTAGATCGAAAAGATCGGATGAGTATGGGATCGAGCCTTGAAGTGCGTGTTCCTTTTGCAGACCACAGACTTGTCGAATATGTATGGAATATCCCGTGGGAGCTTAAAATGTATGGCGACCGTGAAAAAGGTATTTTAAGAAAGTCTCTTGAAGGCCTGTTACCAGATGATATCTTATACCGCAAAAAAAGCCCATATCCAAAGACGCATAACCCGGTATATACAAAATTAGTTGTTCAAAAATTAAAAGAAGCTTTAAAAGATAAAAGCTCAGCTCTTTACGAGTTTCTTGATAAAGAGCAATTAAATAGTTTAGTTGAAAGTGAAGGAAAAGCATTTCAAGTTCCATGGTACGGACAATTAATGTCTGGACCTCAGTTACTAGCTCATTTATATCAAATTCATGTTTGGTTTAAAAAATTCAATATTAATGTGAAAGCTTAAATTATTGGGGTGATCTTTTTCACCTCTTTTTTGTATGTTTAAATAAGGAAGCTAGATCAGGGGGGACTGCAAATAAAAAGTCGGAAAGTGCAATTAAAAACATTATAACTGCAAATAAAAAGCTTGAAAGTGCAAATAAAAGGGGAGAGCTGCAAATAAAAAGTTAGAAATTGCAATTAAAAACTTGATAATTGCAATTAAAATGCCCGTAACTGCAAATAAGCATTAATTTCCTTTAGTTTTTATAAGATTTCCCTGGAATACAGCAAGAAACCGATTGGAATCAAACAGCTTTATTAAAAATAAAAGCTCTTTGAGCAAAAAATCTTATATTCAATAAAAATTCACGCCACCAAACACATCTACTAAATCATTGGAGTTACGTTTACTCAGATGAAAACCGTGAATTAACTAATAAAAAACCTAGTCATATAAAATGACTAGGTTTTAAAAATTAATAATCGTTTTGTAATGCGTCTCTTCCTTCCTCCCCAGTGCGGATTTTAATCGCGTTTTCAATAGGGTACACAAATATTTTTCCATCTCCAGGTTTTCCTGTTTTTAACACTCTTTTTGCTTCATCGATTACAGCTTGAACAGGTACATCACATACGACTATCTCAACTTTTATCTTTTCATGTAAATTGATGGTTCGTTTTTTTCCTCGATACACTTCCATATAGCCTGATTGCATTCCGCATCCTAAAACGTTCGTTACGGTCATTCCTGTGATTCCTACCTTTGAAAGTGCATCTTTTAAAACATCAAATTTATCTGGCCGAGTAATGATTTCAATTTTCGTTAATTTTGCAGTCATATTTATCCCTCCTTATATACTTGCGTCGTGATATGCTTTTTCTCCGTGTATGCTTAAGTCAAGGCCGAGGTTTTCTTCCTCTTGATCAACTCGAATGTTGATGAAAAAGCCTATTACTTTCACAATTAAAAAGGTAATAATTCCTGCAAAAAGATAGGTTGCTCCGATAGCGAGTAGTTGTTTCCAAAGAAGTGTTATGTCACCGTAAAAAAGTCCGTTTGCACCAGCACTATTTACTGATTTTGTAGCGAATAATCCTGTTGCAATAGCACCCCATGTACCACCGATTCCGTGACAACCGAATGCGTCTAAAGCATCGTCATATCCAAATTTGTATTTTAAGTATGTTACTGCTAAAAAGCATATTACTCCACCTAAAAATCCAATCACAATTGATGAGAGAGGTGTGACGAATCCGCAAGCAGGTGTAATTGCAACTAATCCAGCTACGGCACCACTAACTCCACCCAAAATAGTAGGTTTTTTATTTACATACCATTCCACTAGCACCCAAGCAACTGAAGCTGCAGCAGCTGCAGTATTTGTATTAATGAATGCAGTTAATGCCACATCATTTAATGTTAAGGCACTACCAACATTAAATCCGAACCACCCAAACCATAATAAACCAGCTCCTAATACAGTTAGTGGTAAATGATGAGGTGATGTAGATCCGAAATCTCGTCTTTTGCCAAGAAGTAGAGCCAAAACTAAACCTGAAACACCGGAGGAAATATGGACAACTGTTCCGCCAGCGAAGTCTAAAGCACCTAGATTACGAAGCCAACCATCCACGCCCCAAACCCAGTGTGCTAATGGATCGTAAACAAATGTTGTCCATAAAAGAGTAAATAATAGAAATGCTGAAAATTTCATGCGCTCAGCGAAGGCACCTGATATAAGAGCAGGTGTTAAAATTGCAAACATTAGCTGGAACATCATGAAAAGATTATGAGGGACTGTTGCGCTGTAGTTATCATTTGGAGTAAAACCAACATCCTTTAATGCTACCCAAGAAAAGTTACCAATCAAATGATTAAAATCTGGACCGAATGCTAAAGAGTAGCCAATTAATACCCACTGGATTGATACGATTGCCATAGCAGAATAGCTATGCATTGTAGTGCTTAATACGTTTTTACTTTTAACCATACCGCCGTAAAAAAGTGCCAAACCAGGTGTCATAATCATGACTAAAACAGTTGAAATAAAAAGAAATACACTATCCGCAGCTTGAATACCATTCATCTTCATTCCCCATTTCTTTAATGTTAGTTTTTATAACATTAAATGTTATATAAGTTATCATATTCAGAATATATGCAAAATTCAATAATAATTTCACGAAAATACCAAAAAAATATATAAAATTATAATGAAAACGCTAACAAATATCTTATTTGTTAGAAAATCTAACATAACGTAAATGAGTGAATAAAAATACAGACCTAAATTAATGAGTCTGTATCTCTATTGATGATTTAAATGTTTCTTGTGTATGTGTAGTTTTGATTACCAACTAATTATAGAAGTTGTAATTATTTTAATTGACATTTAAACAGATTAATAAACTGTAATTTTTTTTTGACAAGGTTGTTTTCACCAAAATAAAAATACAGACTCAACTAAATGAGTCTGTATCTTCTAATTGTAAAATTAAAAAGTCTGTCTCTAACAGATCAACACCAATTGAATCAGATTCAGTTGCAAACTGTTCGCCATTCCATACACTTGTAATTCTTTTCTTACCTATATTTATTGGTACTTTAACTGACTGTTTTTCGCTTGAGTTATTAATTATGATAAAAAAATGAAATTGATTATTTTTCCTTTCATACATAACAATGTCGGGCTGGTCAGTTTGTACCCAATTAAACTCACCGTCATTTTCTAAAACTGAGTATTTTTTTCTTAGCGAAATCAATTTTTTTATTGAATTAAAGATATGTAAATTATATTGTGATTTTTCCCAAAGCATACAGCTTCGGCATTCGGGGTCATTTCCACCTTGGAGACCAATTTCATCTCCGTAGTAGATACATGGAGTCCCAAAGAAAGTAAATAAAAAGACATATAATAGTATCACTCTTTTTTCATTTTGATTACATTGTGTCAGTATTCTTGGTGTATCATGTGAACCTAATACATTGAAGAGCGCTTTGATTACAGGTAATGGATATTGGGCTATTAAATCGTTAATCGAATATTGAAATTGGATCTTTGAAATTGATTGGTAACCGAAATAAGCAAAAAGTGATTTCATTAGAGGATAATTCATAACAGAATCGAATTCGTCGCCTCTTAACCATGGCATAGCATGGTGCCAAATCTCACCTACAATAAACAAATCATTTTTTAGTTCCTTCATTTTTTTATTAAATAGTTTCCAAAAATAATGATCAATTTCGTTTGCTACATCTAAACGCCAACCATCTATATTAAATTCTTTTATCCAATAAGAACCTATTTCTAATAAAAAATTCTGTACTTCTTTATTTTCTGTATTTAGTTTTGGCATTTCCTTTACAAAAGAAAAAGTTTCATAAGCTACATTGTTTTCTTCATCTTTAAAAAAGTGAAACCACTCAAAAAAGGCGGATTCCCTTCCGTTTTGTAATGCGTCCTGAAATGGGGGGAAGGATGCACTTGTATGGTTAAATACTGCATCAAGCATTACTCGAATGTTATTTTCATGACATTTTTCAATTAATGTTTTTAAGACTTTTTCATCTCCAAAAGTAGGATCTATTCTAAAATAATTGATTGTATTATATTTATGATTTGAATTTGCTTCAAAAATAGGGGTTAAATAAATTCCGGATATACCTAAATTTTTAAGATAATCTATTTTTTGAATAACACCTTCTAAATCACCACCAAAATAGCTTGAACTCGTTGGTAGAGTTGATCCCCACGGAGTCGAATTGATAGGATTATTCTTGTTATTTCCACTAGCAAATCGATCTGGGAAAATTTGATACCAAATCGTATCATTAATCCAACTAGGAGGTGATATTAAATTATTTTTATGAAGAAATGGCAATGTAAAACAGTTTGACTGATCATTTGGGTTAAAATTATTTGAAAATCCGCCCTCACCATAAAAGAGAGAATCTTGCTCATTTTTTAAAAGAAACTGATATTTCATTCGTTTATTTGGAGGGATTACATTTACTTCCCAGTAGTCAAATAGTTCTGTGGAGAATGCAAGATACATGGAGAGTGATGATTCAATTTGCCAACCTGAATCATTAAATTTGAATGGATCTCCGAAATAAAAAATAATTTCTGTACAATCACCTTTTTTTGTACGAATTCTTAAACGATAGGTTTTATCATCTATTGAAAAAGCATATTGATCATATGGCTGATGATATATTGATTCAATTTGCATGATCCCACCCTTTATTTTTAGTATTA
The DNA here is from genome assembly GCF_002575105.1 of Bacillus sp. AFS053548. Classification (NCBI taxonomy): domain Bacteria; kingdom Bacillati; phylum Bacillota; class Bacilli; order Caryophanales; family Bacillaceae; genus Bacillus; species Bacillus sp. AFS053548. Next base: position 21,795 of record NZ_NUHI01000001.1, read on the forward strand.
TTAATGTCTGTAAGGAATTAACTTGCTATCTAATTTAGTAACAGTATAATTAAATAGTGTGTGCAATCGCTTCCATTTTTATGAAATTTAATTTAACATTTGAATTTCATTGTAATATTTTGCAAAATAATGTAGAGAGTGAAATTTTTGTACATGCGAGTGTCTTGCAGGGGGAGAAAAAATGAGGCGATTTGGTTTTTTAATACTAGTGTTTGTACTATTTTTTAGTACGTTACCAAGTATAGGTTTTGCAGAAAAAAATACAACTGATCTAAGAAAAGAAATGATTTATCGAATTTTAGTTGATCGTTTTTTTGATGGTAATCCTATGAATGATAAAAATACAGACCCGAAAGATTTAAATAAATCTCAGGGTGGGGATTTAGATGGTATTACCCAAAAATTAGATTATCTTAAGGATTTTGGATATAATGCTATTTCTATTTCACCTATTTTTGAGAATGACGAAAATTCATATGATGGATTCTCAGTCGTTAATTTTAGAAAAATTGATCCAAGGTTCGGAACAAGTAAAGAACTTAAGAAGTTAGTTAAAGAAGCGCATAAACGTAATATAAAAGTTTATATTGATTTTGTTACAAATAATGCTTCGCCAAATAGTGAACTTGCTAAAAAAACGGATTGGTTTAATCCTGAAAATAGTACAAGTTCAGAAAAGAAATGGATAAATGGATTACCTGACTTTAATCAAGAAAACAATGAAGTTGCCAATTACTTAATCGAAACAGCTAAGTATTGGATGGATCAAGCTAATTTTGACGGTTATAATTTACAAGAAGTAAATAATGTACCTGTTTCATTTTGGGAATCATTTAACAAAGAAATAAAAAAGAAAAATCCAAATTTCATTTTATTTGCTGATTTAAATGATTCAAGTGATATTGATGTAAATAAATATAAAAATTTAGGTTTTAATGGAATTTATAATGTTGATTCAGTAGCTGATTTAGCAAATACATTTTCTTCACAAAATCAATCATTAACTGACATAATGAAGCAACAAGCTGATTTAAGTAAGCAGTTAGGCTCGACATTAATGATTAACTATTTAGACGATGAAATGACTAAGCGTTTTGTTTCAATAGCTGTATCAAAAGGACAGTATCCACCTTCAAGATTAAAGTTAGCACTTGCATATTTATTTACAACACCAGGAATTCCGTTGACGTATTACGGGACAGAAATTGCACTAAATGGTGGGAATATTCCTGATAATCGAAAAGGAATGGATTTCCGTACTGATGAAGATTTTTCAAAATATATTAAAAAACTGACTGAATTAAGAAGAACTTTACCGTCTCTTTCTGAAGGGGATTTTGAAGTGCTTTATGATGATTCTAAAGGTATGACTTTAATTAAGAGGCATTATAATGATGAAACTACGATCGTTGCAATAAATAATACTTCTCTTGATCAAAAGGTTCATTTAGATTTTGATGTCGTTAAAAAATCGAATGAATTAAGAGGGATGTTAGCTGATGATTTGGTTCGTCCAAATAATAAAGGATTTGATATAGTCCTTAAAAGAGAATCTTCAAATGTTTATGCAGTTGCACCTAAAACTAGTTTAAACATTGGAGTGATTATTGCAATTCCATCTATTTTTGTGGCGTTTATCATCTTTTTATGGTTTGCAAGAAGACGTAATAATGAAGAGAAATAAATACTAGTTAAATGAGCTTAGAATACTTGAAAAGATGGCTGTCTTTTTAGTATTCTAAGCAGATTAGTAAATGATTAAATCCACTAGATTCCAGTATAATAAACGGGACATCGACTTGTGAAGGAAGAGGTGGATTGTATCAAGAATCAATAATCTTTTAAATAGAGTCTACATCTAAAGAAAAAATGATAACGTTTACATTCATTCGTGAATAAGGGGAATTAAAATGACTATTACAATTAAGGATGTTGCGAAGAAAGCGAATGTAGCGCCTTCAACGGTGTCTCGAGTTATCTCAAACAACCCAAGAATTAGTGAAAAAACAAAAAGAAAAGTTAGAAAAGTAATGGATGAATTAAATTATCATCCAAATTTAAATGCAAGGTCATTGGCTAATCGATCTACGAAATCAATTGGGTTAGTTTTACCACCAGCTTTAGATACATCATTTCATAATCCTTTTTTTGCAGAAGTAATTAGGGGTGTGACAGCGTATTCGAATCAAAAAGACTACTCTCTTTATTTTATTACAGGAAACAATGAGGATGAAGTCGAACAAACTGTGATTAAAACAATTAGAGGTAGAAGAGTCGATGGAATTATTCTGCTTTACTCTAAGGAAAATGATAAGATTATTGATTATTTGGACGAAAATAATTTTCCTTTTGTTTTAGTAGGGAAGCCATATCATTCAATTGATGAAATAACATATATTGATAACGATAATTATGCAGCTGCAAGAGATGTTACGAATTATTTAATTGATTATGGACATCGCCAAATTGCGTTTGTTGGAGGAGAAAGTAGTCTTCTAGTAACTCAAAACCGTTTACGTGGTTTCCAAGATACAATGCAATTAAACGGACTTCCAGTAAATGAAGAGGAAATTATATTTACATCATTTACGAGAGACGGTGGAAGAAAAGCAGTAAATCAATTGCTAGAACTAAAGGATCTTCCGACTGCAATTGTTGTAACTGATGATGTATTAGCATTAGGAATTATAAGTGTATTAAGCGAACATAACATTTCAGTCCCGAATAATATTTCAATTATTAGCTTTAATAATGCAATTTTTGCAGAATTAGCAAATCCACCATTAACATCTGTAGATATTAATATTTATCAATTAGGCAATGAAGCAGCAAAAAATATTATTTCAAAAATTGAAGAACCGGATGGTACTGAAAAAAGTATTATCGTTCCATATAAAATAGTAATCCGTGGTACATGTGTAAAAAATGAGAGATTAACTTTAGTTAGTAGCTAATTAAAGTTATAAAAGTAAAAAAAGAGGATGACTGATTTCATCCTCTTTTTTAAGTATGTATAAGTTTATCGGTAATTCAAAAATTGAACATCAACTGATAAATCTGCACCTTTTACTGCAGCGATAATTGCTTGTAAATCATCTCTACTTTTTGCAGTTACACGGATTTGATCATCTTGAATTTGTGATTTTACTTTTAATCCACTATTTTTAATGATTGTATTGATCTTTTTTGCATTATCTTTATCTATACCTTGTACTAATTTAGCTCTTTGTCTTACAGTACCACCTGAAGCACCTTCAACCTTACTGTAGTCTAGGTTTTTAATAGGAACATTGCGTTTAATTAATTTATTAATTAATACGTCTTTTAATTGCTCTAACTTATAATCGTCATCAGAAACTAAAACTAGTTCTTCTTTTTCTAAAGTGATTGAGCTTTTGCTTCCTTTAAAGTCATAGCGAGTTGCGATTTCTTTTGTAGCAAGTTGAATCGCATTAGAGACTTCTGGTAAGTCTACTTTTGAAACAATATCAAATGAACTTTCTTTTGACATAGATAGAATCCCTCCAATTCGTTAATACTTGTATTATAGTGTATGATAGACGAAGTAACAAACTTTCATTATGCATGATATAATAATTTTTAGTTTGAAAGTTAAGAGAGGATGTAACAAAAAATGAGTTTACAAGCAGGAGAGATTGTAACTTTAGTTTGCAGTCGAGAAACGGATATTGGGTATATGCTTGTCCAAGATCAAGAAGAAGTTTTTTTACATAATAATGAAGCATCTGGTGAAGTTGAAATAGATCAAGAAGTAACTGTATTTTTATATCATGATTCTAAAGGTAGACTTTCTGCAACGATGGAAATGCCGTTCATTACAACAGAAGGTTATGGATTTGCAAAAGTAGTCGATAAACTTGATGGAGTGGGTGTTTTTGTAAACATCGGCATATCAAAAGATATTCTTTTAGAAAAAGGTGACCTTCCACCTCTTCAAGAAGTTTGGCCTGAAGAAGGCGATGAAATTTTTTGTACGTTAAAGCAAACTAACAAAGGTAGACTATTAATTAAAATTGCTACTGAACCAGTCATGAAAGAGTTCTCTGTACCAGCTGAACCTAGTATGCTTAATAAAAATGTTTCAGGAATCATTTATCGTACTTTAAGAGTGGGTTCTTATATTTTAACTGATGAACGATTCATAGGTTTTATCCATGAATCACAGAGAAAAACTGAACCTCGTATTGGTGAAAGAGTAAGTGGACGTATTATTGATGTGAAAGATGATGGTAGTATTAACGTATCACTTTTACCAAGGGTGCATGAAGGATTAGATCAAGAAGCAAATGAAATTTATGAATATATGATGAGCCGTGGTGGGGCAATGCCATACTGGGATAAGAGTGACGCAGAAGATATTAAAGTAAGATTTAATATTAGTAAGGCTTCATTTAAACGAGCGATGGGTAGATTATTAAAGGAAAATAAAATCTATCAAGAAGACGGTTGGACATACGCAAAAGAACTGTTTGAGAAGAAAGAGCAATAATTAGGTTTTGAAACCATTTCACTAGGTGAGGTGGTTTTTTGCTATTTTTTTACAATTTACAGGCATACTAAACATATGAATGTATAGGAGGCTTGTAGGTGAATGACAAAAAAGAATTGTTCATTAAAGTTCTTGTAGTAATATTCGGTGCATTTATGAATGCATTTGCTATGAATTGTTTTTTAATTCCTGTCAGTGTTTATTCTAGTGGTTTTTCTGGTTTAGCTCAGTTACTTACTAATTTATTAAATGATTTTACGCCTTTTTCGGCTTCTACTGGTATATTACTTGCAATATTAAATATCCCTGTCATCATATTAGCATGGAAAAAAATAGGTCCATCTTTTACTTATTTTACGATTTTAAGCGTTGGAATCACGACGTTATTTTTAGAAGTAATCCCAGTAACGCCTCTATTCTCAAAAGACATTTTACTAAACGCTGTATTTGGTGGATTAATTGTTGCTGTTGGGATTGGATATACATTAAAGTTTGGTGCTTCAACAGGTGGGTTAGATATAGTAGCTCTAGTATTATCACGTTCGAAAGGAAAACCTGTTGGTACATACTTCTTCCTGTTTAATGCGTTAATTATTTTAACAGCGGGCTATATTTATGGAATGGAGAAAGCACTTTATACACTAATTAACCTATACGTAACTTCTAGATTCATTGATGCAATTCATACTAGTCATATTAAAGTAACTGCCTTTATTGTAACAACAAAAGGTGACGAGTTACGTAAAGAAATCCATTCAAAGCTAGTGCGAGGAATTACTGCAATTAATGCAAAAGGTGCCTTTACGAATCAAGATAAACAAATTTTAATGATGGTACTATCACGGTATGAGTTATATCATCTATCGAAAGTCATTAAATCTGTTGATGAAAAGGCGTTTACAAATATTGTTCAAACAATTGATGTGTTTGGAGAATTTAGGAAGTTCTAGTTATTAATGATGATAAGAGCTTTGGAGATTAAATATTAGCAGCATTTAAAGCACTACAAAAAGAAATGTGGAATAGTTTTTGTTGTTGGCGGGTAGATTTGGGATATGGTATTTTAATAAATTTAGTTAATGCTCCTATTCAATAAAATAATTGTTCGAATAGGAGCATTAACATTTAATTATTAATTTTATTTATTATATTTTTTAAAAATGCTGGTAATTAAAATACAAGATTATAACTTATATAAAAATAAACAATAAAGAAGCTGGTAAATTTCCAAGTGAATTCTGTTTTATAATCTATATAGGCATAAAATGCAGAAACTAGTAGCAATAATATAGACTCTATCCAATATTTTCTAATTAATCTCAATTGAAAACTGCCCTTCCATTTTTGGTATAATCTTTCACTTCGTTATTAAGTGCAGCATTAAATACCTCAAGTTGCTCAGGCGTCATCTCTTCTAAAGTAGGTATATTTTCGAAACTTCCCTTCTCTTCAGATGAAATAGCTTCATGAAATGTTGAAGATGTGGCATGCGAAATCGGATTAGCACCATCTTCATGAACAGCTGTCACTCTTATATAGTAAACTGTACTATCAGAATAGTTAACCACTTCCATTAACTTCAAATGCTTTTGAGTATAATTTATAAGGATCAGTAGCGAATTCACCTCCTGAACCATCACGTTTAAAGTTTACTTGTCCATTATCTATTTAAGTGTCTGTAGGAAACATGCCTTTTCCTTTGGTTGTCCAGAAAGTTTCAGCTGCAGGAAAATCCCAATAGCTATGTATTGAACCGTTAAATAAAATTACTTGATACTTTGTAACATCTTCAATAGGTTCCCAGGTTACATCTAAATACTCTGTACCAGTCCGATCCTCATTAGAAAATGCCTCAACAGTTGGCATTGACATTTGCGGATATTTTTTCATTTACTGCTCTACATTGTATAATAGGTGGTGTTTGCAAACTAGATTGAGTGTTTACTTGATTAAAAGGGGTTTCTAAATTAGGTTTAGAAATTTCCTCTGCATTAGACTTCATTGGAATGATCGAACCTAAAATTGCTGCTGTTATTACAGTAACAGTAGCTTGTTTAAATAAATTTTTCTTGTAATACCTCCAACTTGTAATTTTTTGTATAGATAATCCAATGAAAACATCACTCTATTAATAGAGGTATCGTGAGTCCTTATTTGATATATTGCATTTCAAATAAGGACAGTACATGTTGATTAAAACTTGATATTATTAATGTGTTGTTGCATTGGCTTTTTTATATGATTCATTCAAACTCCAAGTAAAAAGGACCTTTCCAGTAATGCTGGAATGGTCCTTTTTTTCATTTGCTTAGATTTTGTATTGTTTTAAAAAGTGTCTGTTCACTATCATTATGCAAAAAAAATATTCCCCAAAAACCTCACCTAATTTATGGAGGGTAGTGGGCTTTTGTTTGGCAAAGTTTTAAATTTGTTAAAACCTCTAAAAACACTTATATAATAGTGTTTCTAGAGGTTTTTAAAAAATATTTACATCGGTTAAATATTCTTAATAATAAGGCTTTTTCAAGTTTAGAAAGTTCTTATTGTCTTTCAGAAAGATTTAAATATACTTAAACTATTAGATGAAATTTTACATGTTTTAAATCAGTTAAAACGGTTTTAATTATTAAAGATGATCGACACTTTTAGAAAAAGATTTCTTACCAGCTTGTGCATTTTTACTTTCTTGTGCATTTTTCTTTTCTCTTACAGCGTTATTATCTTTTGCTTTTTTGTCATTATCACTAGTAGGCATATTTAAGCTCCTTTATAAGAAATGATAATGTTAGGTTTGCCTTTATCACCTTAATTATGTATGTGTGTTCGTTTTAACTTTTTGGCTTTTGTTATACAACTATGATGTTCTACAGAGGCAAATTTTTTAATATTGAGAGAAGATTTATTTTTTTGAGGAGGAAGCAAAGTTGGTGGAAAGAAATAAAGAGCTTTTATTTAAGCTGGTTGTAGTAATGATTGGTGGTTTCTTAAATGCGTTTGCAATGAATTGTTTTTTAATCCCTGCTAATGTTTATTCAAGTGGTTTTGCAGGTCTAGCGCAGTTACTTTCAAATATTATTACTGACTACACTCCGTTTACAGCAACGACGGGTATTCTATTAGCGTTATTAAATATTCCTGTTATCGTTTTAGCATGGAAAAAAGTTGGGCGTTCTTTTACGTATTTTAGTTTCTTTAGTGTAGGAATAATGACGTTATTTTTGGAAATTTTACCTGTTAAACCGATTTTTTCTGATGATATTCTTCTTAATGCAGTTTTTGGTGGTTTAATTGCTGCGATCGGAATTGGAATGACATTAAAATTCGGTGGATCTACAGGTGGGCTGGATATTATCGCCTTAGTTCTTTCAAAATCAAAAGGGAAACCGGTTGGAACCTATTTCTTTTTGTTTAATGCAATTATTATCATTACAGCTGGCCAGCTATATGGAATGGAAAAAGCTCTTTATACTTTAATCAATTTATATGTTACTACTCGTGTGATCGATAGTGTTCATACAAGTCATGTTAAGCTAACGGCAATGATTGTCACTACAAAAGGTGAAGAGCTTAGAAAAGAAATTCATGCGAAACTTGTCCGAGGAATTACACAAATGAATGCTACTGGCGCATTTACTAAACAAGATAAAGATATTTTAATGATTGTATTATCTCGTTATGAATTATATGATTTGGAAAGAATTATAAAAAGGGTAGATCCTAAAGCTTTTACGAATGTGGTACAAACTGTTGATGTTTTAGGGGAATTTAGAAAGATTTAAATAGATAAAGACTAGCGAAAAGTTTAAATTTGCTAGTCTTTTTTTTATTTCAATTTAGGATTTTCGGTTTTTTGATTACCTTTTATTTCATTAAAAATTGAAGCAGAACTTTGAGTATTCTCGCTTAAATGATTATTATTAAGTTGAAATCCGTACGACTCCATTAGTGTTTTAAACTCTCTAATTGTTAATGGTTTCGCATCCTCAGCTAATTCGAATCCTAATAAGCCATTTGGTTCAATTGTAGCAAACTTTAGATCATCAAATTTATTAATTCCTTCATTTCGAATACGCATTTCTAATTGATCAACCGTTAAACGTAACTTTTTTAAATTTTTAATATTTAACTTGCCGTTTTCTACTACAATTTTTGATATTCCTGTAAAAAATTTTTCAAGAGTATTCGATTTCATCTGCAAATATTCTAATGCAAGTAGAGTTAATACAAAAACTGTGGCAGCAACAATTGTTTTAGTTAAGCCTTTTTCAATAATTGGAGTAACGATAATTGTACCAATCGAAATCATAACAATCGTTTGGGGCAATGTCATTTGTGAAATTGATTTTCTTCCAGCTATTCTTAATAGTAAAATGCCAGCTAAAATTAGTATGAATGAATGGAAAATAGTATGCATCATGTTAATTCCCCTTTCAAATATGGGTAAGGAGTACATATATAGACAATTAATAGTTAGATAAATACTTAATTAATTTTTCTTTTAATTTTAAGATTTATGCATTTGTTACTAAATCAACAATACTAGCTAATACTATCACTAATATTTCACTGAATTGTTAAAGTAATTTCTTAGCTTTTTGGTATAATTTAGTAAGGAAACTAAAAAGGTGGAGATTATTTTGAAAAAGGGATCGCTTCTCTTACTAGCTTGGTCACTACTTCTTTCTGGTTGTGGTGCAAAGAGTGACAAGGAAATAAAACCAACACCAAGTACAAATCAAACTGTAGGACAAATTAATGAGATTGACGTTGAAAAGCTTTCACCAACACTTGAAATTACAGAAGTTAACGGCCTTGTAAAAATGAAATATTCATTACGTAATGATAATAAAATCCCTGCAAATTTTACATTCCCTTCATCACAAACAGTTGATTTTACAATTAAAGATGAGAGTGGACAAGTGGTTTATCAATCATCTCGAGAAATGGTATATGCACAAGTCATTACAAATGTTGCGGTTCCTGGCGGAAAAACACAAGTTTGGGAAGAGAAAGTTAGTTTTGTAAATAAAAACCTTCCATATGGTAATTATGAAATAACTGCAAATATCGTTGCATCAAAGATGAATGAGAAAAATCTTAATGGAGAAATTAAACCAGTTACCCAAACAGTTTCTTACCAGTAACTTCTTCAGTAATAAAGAAAGTAATAAAAAAACAACCAAAGGAGTATTCCAATGGTTGTTTTTTGTTTTTAATGCTTGAAATTAAGCATTAAAGCTTTGACTATTATTAGCTTTTCGCTCTTCTGCTTCAGCTAATGTAAAGTGGTAAGGGAATTTTTCAGAGTACTTTGTAACAGAATCAGAACTTTGTTGAATAAAGCGCTTAGACTTATTACTTTTGCCCATTATGATTCCCTCCTAAATAGGAAAGCTTTTTGTTTTTGACTTCTTAAGAATTTCCAATAGTAATTGATCAAAATCAAAAAGTGGATAATCCCTTTGGTGAAGTCCTTATTAGATTGTACATTTCGTTAATTGTTATAAGTGGTTATTATTAGTTATCTTTGAAATTAATGACAAAGAAGAATTATTATTTTAAGTTGAAAAAATCTTCTAGGAAAATTGCGATTCCATCATCTTGATTAGATAATGTTGTGTGGTTTGCAATATTCTTTAAAAGATGAATTGCGTTATCCATAGCAACACCATGACCCGCATATTCAATCATTTCCAAATCATTGTCTTCATCCCCAAAAGCTATAATGTTTTTTCGAGGAATATTATAGAAAGATGCTACTTTTTGTAGACCTATTGCCTTATTCATTCCTGCTTTAACAATTTCGATTATATGATGAGGTGCTGCCCAGCGACGGTGATCAATTACTTCAGCGTGGACATTTGATAGGTGCTCACGAATACTTGCAACATGAGACTCTTCACTATCGATTAGAAGACATGTTGGAGCTTGAGTAAGATTTATAACTAAATCTCCGTGGATTATATCTTCTTTTAAGTAGTGGAAAAGTGGGAGGATCTCCTCTTCGTGTTTATCCGCGTATACATCATCCATTACTTCAGCATACATATTTTTTAATTCATACTCTCTACAAGAACTAATTACCTCTTTTGCAACTTCTAAAGGTAATGATTCGTGATAAACTCCCCATGAATCATCTAGAGGGTGATGAACATAAGCCCCATTAAAGTTTACAATTGGAGTTGTAAGTTTTAATTGGTCATAATACATTTTACTAGCTCTAAAAGGTCTACCAGTGGAAATGCATACTTCGTGACCCTGATTCTTTAATTGTTGGATCACTTTTAAAGTACGTTCGGATATTGTTTTTTCATCCGTTAATAAGGTGCCGTCTAAATCTAGTGCAATTAAGTGTTTTGTTTTCATATTCATCACCTTTTATTTTTTAATGTTAATCTTTTAAAGAAAAAATATTATTGGATAAAAAGCCAATAATTACTAATGATACCATCTTTTTAAAAGAAAAAACTTTCTTTTTAGAGGAACAATAAGAACCTAAAAAGAAGGAGGAATGGATTATGGGACAAGCACATCAATTTAGACCAGGCGACAAAGCACCAAATAATGGGGTATACGTGGAAATCGGAGAAACAGGAAGTAATGTAACACACCCAAAACAAATTAAACTTCAGGCAGGAGAAGTTTTTCCAGATACACAGAACCATAACAGAAAATGGACATATAAATCCAAATTTAAATAATTGTGGATCATAGAAGAGTAATCAACATTAGTAACTTAAAAGAGGTATAAAAAAAAGCGCTTTCGATTATTTGATCGAGGGCGCTCTTTTATACGTTTACAATATACAAAATATTGAATGAATTTATCAAAATTTTAGTATTTTATAAATTATCTAAATCTATAATTGATGACATATGTATATACCAAGTTGAACGTTTTTGGGTGCTACAACATATGTTATATATAGATTTTAGTGGTGTTTTGCAACAGGTTCATTAGGGATTATTGCTTCGCTAAGAACTGAAATCGCTAAAGTTAATATTACAGCCATAACTGAAGCAGTTGTGAAATTATACTCTCCGCCAGTCATTGAACTTAAAACGTAAGATCCCATTTGGCATAAAACAAAGCTCCAGAACAATGTCATAATAAAACGCACTCTAATCACTCCTATCTAGTTAGTTCTTATCATATTATATACCTAGAAATTTGATAATTGAAGTTATAATTAAAAAGTTTTAATTAAAAAAAGTAACTTAAGAATTTTTTAATACCCATTTTATAATTCCCCAAAAATACTACATTAATAATAAGGTGATAGGAATGCCTGTAACTGAGAGATTTTTTAAACAAGAGGATCAATATGCAGTTATTCATCTACCTATTAGACCGAATGGTTTCGGAGTACTCTATGTCGGTGGGAATACTCATTACGTAGATAATGCACATAGTTCCTTATTGCAGCATTTTGATAAAAGAAAGTTATTATCAACATTAACAGAAGAAGGGTACACAGTATTCACTTCAAATTTATATGGAAAAAATTGGGGTTCTGATGACGCTGTCGATTTAGCAGAAAGCTTATATCATTCAGTTATGAGACAAGAAACTTTGAATCCATCAATTCATATAATTGGGGAAGGTACTGGTGCATTAGTCGTTTGTAAATTACTTGGCCTCTTAAAGGGAAAAGTCAGAAGTATTTCATTATTAAATCCTTCGTTAAATTTAAAAAATGAATTAGATTTAGAAAGAGAAAATAAATTGTTCTATAAAAGAACAGTTCATGAAATTTTAAAAGCATATAAAGCGTCGGATATATATATGGTTATAGATAGAGAATGTTTTTTTTATGAAACAATCTCACCAATTAAAATTTACACCACAACAAGAAATCATTATAAATGGAAAAGCGATATTAGACTTTTAGAAGAAGAACGACATAAAAATAATTTGCCGATTTCGATATTGATTTCATTAGAAGAGAAAAAATTTGACTGTGGAAAAAACTTAATAAGGTTTTTAAAAAAATATCAAGATGTTTTATAGTCTCTATATTTTTTTTGAATAAATTTCCCAAAAGAAGGAGGTTAATAATGAAAAAATGTGCTGTCATTGGATCCAGTGGATTTATGGGTTATGAGTTAGTTTGCCAACTAATGGAATATAATGATGTTTCAGCCGTTGTGATGGAAAATGGAAATGAAAGTGATTTAATAAGTGAAGAAAAAATCTTTTCAATCGGAAGAAATGCAAGAGTAGTCTTTTTAGATGAAGAGCAATTTTTATTAGAGAATGAGCAATATGATACTATTTTTATTTCTCATTTTTATGACGAACTAAAGTTAAAAGGCTCAATAAATAGTATAGAGTTTACAGAAAAGCTATTTAACAAAATCATTGGCAAAAGTAAGGATATTATCTTTTTATTATCTACAAAAAAAGAATTAGCAGATTTAGAAAGAACTGTTAATGAATTGAGTAAAAATATAGATTGCAATATTACTTACATTGAAATTCCATCTTTATATGGACCTTGGGAGCCATCCGCAGGCTTAGTACATGAATTGATTGTTCAAGACCTAGGAAAAAGAAATGTTCCCATAAAGAATGTATACGGTTCTAATGAAATTCTATTTGTAGAAGATGTAGGTAAAGCAATTCGGATAATTTCGGAGAAGGAATTAAAAGAACATAAATATATCATTACAGCTAAACAATGTATGTACTTACCAGAGGACGGGAATTTCACCGGATTACAAAATATGATCGACGGAATAAAGTACGCTCAAATGAGAAACTATATGGATGCAACTCCTTTTGTTATTATTAATACAACTTCATTTGAGGACGGTATACAAAAGCAAAAACAGCAAATTCAACAGCATTTTCATCTTTACTAATGAAATACATTACTCAAATAGGGAAATGGTTCATTTTGAACTATTTCCTTTTTTGTAGTAGAATACATTAGTTTAAAAATTCGCTTTGGATTTGAAGTTCGTCCAAAGTGGTATTCTTTTTAAGAAATGATTCATCTTTTTTACATAGCCTAGATTTTAAAAGATAAAAATGTAGACAAAGTACATATTATTTCATAAAATTAGTACCAGGTAATAATAAGAAGATATAAAAATAATAAAGTAAGGCGGGGATATTAATGAATGCTGGAATTTTAGGTATTGGCTCATACGTACCCGAAAAAAAGTTAACTAATTATGATTTAGAACAAATGATGGATACTTCAGATGAGTGGATTGTCAGTCGTACTGGAATTAAAGAGAGAAGAATTGCTAGTGACGAACAAGACACTTCTGATTTAGCATATGAAGCTGCGGTAGAAGCTTTAAAAGATGCAAATGTAAAAGCAGAAGAACTTGATTTAATTTTAGTTGGAACTGTAACTCCAGATAAGTCGTTTCCATCAGTTGCATGTGTAATTCAAGAAAAACTTGGAGCTAAAAATGCTGCTGCAATGGATATTAGTGCTGCTTGTGCTGGATTTATTTATGGTGTTGTTACAGCAGCTCAGTTTGTTAATACTGGTACATACAGTAGAATTCTTGTAATCGGAGCTGAAAAGTTAACTAAAATTGTTAACTGGGAAGATCGAAACACGGCAGTTTTATTTGGTGACGGTGCAGGTGCTGCCGTTATCGGACCAGTTAGTGAAGGCAGAGGAATTCTTTCTTATGAGTTAGGTGCGGACGGTACTGGTGGTAAACATCTTTATAAAGGTGGAGATCACTTAATAATGAACGGACGAGAAGTGTTTAAATTTGCAGTTCGTCAAATGGGAGATTCTTGTGAATCTGTATTAAAATTAGCAGGATTAACGAAAGAAGAAGTGGATTTCTTAATTCCACACCAAGCGAATACTCGTATAATGGACGCTGCAAGAGAAAGATTACAGCTACCTAAAGAAAAAATGAGTGTAATTATTGATCGTCATGGTAATACATCTTCATCTTCAATTCCAATTGCATTAGTTGAAGAATATAAAAAAGGAAATGTTAAAGAAGACGATGTATTAGTATTAGTTGGATTTGGCGGCGGATTAACTTGGGGTGCAATTGCACTTCGATTCGGAAGATAATCTAATTGAAGGAGGATTTTTTGGAATGAAAAAACGAGTTGTTATTACAGGATTAGGTGCAGTATCACCTATTGGTAATGATATAAATACAGTATGGGAAAGTTTAATGAATGGAAAGAGTGGAATTGGTGCTCTGACTCGAAAAAATCCTGATAATTTCCCTGTTAAAGTTGCTGGAGAAGTAAAAGACTTTGATCCTGAAAAATATATTGATAAAAAAGAAGTAAAACGCATGGACCGTTTTACTCACTATGCGATTGCAGCTTCAAAAATGGCTATAGAAGATGCAAACTTTACGATTGACGAAGAAATTGCGCCAAAAGTTGGTGTTTGGATTGGTTCTGGTATCGGTGGTATGGAAACATATGAAGAACAGTTTAATACATTCCAAACAAAAGGTGCACGTCGAGTAAGTCCATTCTTTATTCCGATGCTAATCCCTGATATGGCATCTGGACAAGTATCTATTTTAACAGGTGCTAAAGGTCCAAATGGTTGTACAGTTACAGCTTGTGCTTCTGGTGCAAGTTCGATTGGTGATGCTTTCAAAATTATTCAACGTGGCGATGCAGTGGCAATGATTACTGGTGGTGCAGAAGCACCAATTACCGATATGGGTCTTGCTGGGTTCTGTGCTGCAAGAGCATTATCATTAAATCCAGATCCAGAGAAAGCATGTCGTCCATTTGACAATGCTCGTGATGGCTTTATCATTGGTGAAGGTGCTGGTATCGTATTCCTAGAGGAATTAGAACACGCATTAGCTCGTGGAGCGAAGATTTATGCAGAAATCGTTGGATACGGAACAACAGGTGATGCACACCATATTACAGCACCAGCTCCAGGAGGAGAAGGTGGCGCACGTGCTATGAGAATGGCACTTGATGATGCTGGTTTATCAGTTGAAGATATTCATTACATTAATGCACATGGAACAAGTACTGAATTAAACGATAAATTCGAAACGATGGCAATTAAAGAAGTATTTGGCGAACATGCATACAATGTACCAATTAGTTCTACAAAATCTATGACTGGTCATATGCTAGGAGCAGCTGGTGGAATTGAAGCAATAATTACAGCATTAACAATCCATAATAAAGTAATTGCTCCAACGATTAATCACCAAGAAACTGATAGCGAATGTGATTTAGATTATGTACCAAATGTTGCTAGACCATTTAATGTAAAAGCAGCAATTTCTAATTCATTAGGATTTGGTGGACACAATGTAACTTTAGCATTTAAAGAATTCACTAAATAAGTTTAAATTTTATTTTGGACACGAAAGCTTAGGTCTTTACCTAAGCTTTTTTTTATTAGAAATCAGAGTGTAAAAAAAAGTAACTTTCACTAGTTAATTATCATACTTTAATAGTAAATTGAGGTGATTAACTTGGGATAATTCCAACTTATAAATGGGTTGATTTTATTGAAGATAAACAAATGGTAATGAAAAAACTTTTACCATATTTTCCGAAATATAATGAGGAGAGTTTATATAAATATCTTCTTTCCCACGGTTTATCGAAGCTGTCAACCTTGAGTAAGGATGATCTGAAACAACTAGATGAAAAAAGGGTATGGAAAAGCCTTTCTGAAGAGTTTGACAAGTTAAAAAAAGAATTAAATGGACCTGACATCCCGATATTTATTTTACCTTGTCATAGAACGGGAAGTATGTTTAAAAACACGACTTATCAAAGGGGGGGGATCGCACATAAAAAATGTATTTGTTTATTTTTGTCCCCTTTAGAAGGAATTTTACAACATAAAGCAGTATTATTACATGAGTATCATCATATTGTAAGATTGACAAAGTTATATAAAAACAAAAAGGTCACATTACTTGATGCAATGATTTTAGAAGGTTTAGCCGAAACTGCAGTTTTAGATAAATATGGAGAAGCAGTTCAGGCACCATGGACAAATCAGTATTCTTCCAAGCAATGTGAATTATATTATAAAAAATATTTAATAGATAAACTTGAGATAACAAGTAATGATGATAATTTTTCAAAATACTTGTATGGTGGGAACGGAATTCCAAAATTATTGGGTTACAGTGTTGGATATGACATTGTTAAAAGTTGTACAGAGCAGACAGAATGGTCAACTGATATCCTTTTACGAACGCCAAGTAAAAAGATTAAGGAAAATGCAATACATTATATTTCAATTTGAATGCAAATGATTCCAGAGCATATCAGAGCGTATATAATGTATTGCTAGCATTAATGTATCAGAGAAGCTTTAATCTATGATATTTTAATGATTTATTGACTATTTTTCATTCAGTTTGTTAAACACTTTTTGTAATTCAGTGGAAAATGGAATAAATTAGTGAATCACTGACCATACTGAAAGTTACATACAGTTGTGAAGTGAGGGGTAGTAAATGTTGTATTTACATGATGTATGGGTCAATTGGTTTGAAGGTGAAGAAAATGGTTACAATGTCTGTCATTTTTTTGAATGGAGAAAAGATGATAGTGTTGAATTATTAGACCAAGTTCCAGTCATTAAAGTTACTCCAGAGTTATATCAGTATATTGAAAATGAACTATTAGAGCTTCCTTCCGGTCTATTAACTGAAGTGTTTCAAAAGTCTTATGTAAGAAAGAATCATGAGCGTATTCAGCTAGATTACTGCTTTGTAGTAACTGACGGTAATGGTATTATTGCGGTTGACACAATTGGGTATAATATTCCAATTCGAAAAAGCCGTTTAATTCCAAGGCAAGAACAAATGGTGTATGATATGACAGCCGAGATTGAAGAAAGTCACTATAAACTTCAAAATTTAGTAAATGATGAAACAAAAGAACATCATATACTGTCACCGTCGCCAATTATTATGAGCGGACTAACAAGAAAAGAAAGACAACTAAAGCAGTTATTATTTATGGCTCTAGATCAACTCCATTCATCAAAAAATCCTTCGGAGATTCGATATTGGTACACTGAGTGGAATCCAAGATCGTATCAACATATTCAGGATTTGTCATTTGAGGACATTTGGTCCCAATTATATGACGAAATAAAGAGTGGTTGGTCAGATCGACATGAGCAATTATGTGGAAGAATCGTTAAAGGTCAACCTTTCTTTGAAAAACTATGGGAAATGGAACACGAACAAAAAGTAAACTAAAAGAGGTTATTTAAAATGGCCTCAAAACGAAAAAGACCCACAAGGTGATAAAGTTCCTTGTGGGTCTTTTAGTCATTTCTTGATATTTCATTTTTTCCTCATAGTAAAGAAAAAGGTGTCTCTAAAGTTCTTTGACTTTTAAGACACCCATTACTATTTTAATTTTTACGTAAAACAGGATTATTTTTTTCTCTTGCGACCTAATCCCATAGCATTTTCCATTTTTTTAATCATTTTATTTGCAACGGCATTTGCTTTTGCAGCTCCTGCATCTAAAATATCATCTAATTCAGACGAGGAAATAATTTCTTTATAGCGTTCTTGTAATGGAAGTAATCCGTTTACTACTACATCTGCAGTATCTTGCTTGAATTCTCCATAATTTTTACCAGCATATTTATTTTCCAATTCTTGAATTGTTTCACCAGTAAATGCTGAGTAAATGCTTAATAAATTTGAAATACCAGGCTTATTTTCTTTATCATACTTAACAATGCCTTCAGAGTCAGTTACAGCACTTTTAATTTTCTTTTCAATTACTTTAGGTTCATCTAAAACAAAAATTGTAGCTTTTTGATTTTCATCGGATTTACTCATTTTTTTAGTTGGATCAGCTAAACTCATAATTCTAGCAGCGTCTTTACTAATTCTAACTTCAGGGATCGTAAAGATATCATTATATTTCTTATTAAAACGCTCTGCTAAGTCACGAGTAAGCTCTAAATGTTGCTTTTGGTCATCGCCAACTGGAACTAAGTGAGTACCGTATAAAAGTATATCCGCGGCCATTAAAGGTGGGTAAGTTAATAAAGCAGCAGATACACCATCCTTACCAGAAGATTTATCTTTAAACTGTGTCATACGCTCTAATTCACCAATATACGATATACATTGCATCATCCATCCTGCTTGAGCGTGTGCAGGTACTTCAGATTGAATAAAAATAGTAGATTTTTCTGGGTCTAATCCAGCAGCAACATAGATTGCAGAAAGACTTTGAATGTTTTTACGTAAAGCGAGTCTGTCTTGCGGTACTGTTATTGCATGTTGATCAACAATACAGAAATAACAGTTATAATCATTTTGTAATTCAATGAATTGTTTTACCGCGCCTAAATAGTTACCTAAAGTAATTCCTCCAGATGATGTTGGTTGAATTCCACTAAAAATAGTTTGCATCTTAAAATCCTCCTAAAAAAAGCTAAATAAAATAAAAAAAGCGGCATAATCTCTCTATTACATAGAGACGATTAAACCGCGGTACCACTCTAGTTATTCCAAATAAGGAATCACTCATGCATGAAATCATGCTCTCATCTATCGTTTGAGTTACGTCGAAGCCTACTTATACTATATGTTCGGTCCGAAGCTCAGAAGTCCATTCGACAGGGAGCATGACTTGTTTTCACCATCCACAAGCTCTCTTAACATGCTAAATCTGTGTACTACTCTTCTTCATCGCTTATATATACTTTCTATAGATAATATCTTAATTATATTCAACTTTCAAGATGTTGATACCTCATTTAGTAAATAATGATAAAACTGAATAAAAAAGAAAGGATCACTAAAGTGATTGAAGCCATAAGTAATGGTTTTGTAATTGAAAATCTATATCTTCTATAGATCATATCCTTTTTAACAGTAAGTGATTCATCGCCAGTCATTTCTGCCATCTGTTGGTCTCTCGTTCCGAATACTTTACGCATTCCAAAGCGAGTGATATTAAAAAATCCACTTTGTACGATTAATAAAAAACCACTAAAAACAAATAATGTTAGTCCAATATAGAATATTGTGTTCGTGAAATGAAGGAAAAAGTTTAATGTTCCTTGGATAAAAGAAAAGATTGCTGCTAGTACTATCGCAGATAATACGACAATAATATAGTGTTTCGACATTTAATTTGTGATCCTCCTGTTGGAAAGAATTATATATTGTAGACTTAATAATGCTATACTATAATAACAATGTAAACAGTTTCAACAAATCCTTACAAAATATTTTTAAATTGTTAGCATTTTTAAGACAATTCTCTTTATTTTAACAAGTTATTTAATTTTATTTGTCAAAATTGTTGTAAAACTCTAATAAAAATGTATAATAAAATTTGTAGAAAAAAATCGATACTTATCGAAAATTCTACTATAAAAATTCAGAATTGTATATTAACTTTCTGTTTTTTAGCCTACATTGCATTAGCATCCTAGGGGGTATACATCATGGATTGTGAGATATGTTACGATAAATAAATTTGTTATACTGAAATTGCGATTTGAATTTTTGAAAAAGCATTCATTTTTTTACCAAATTTAAGAATAAATATCTAATTAAGCTATTTTTTATAAGGATCCCAACTCAATTAATAAGGAGAAAATTGTAAGAAATAATCTGTTTAGAATAATAATTTAGAATTTTCCAGTAAAAAAATATTGACCAAAAGCGTCATTGCGAATACGCTTACATTGTTGGGAAAAAAAGCTTAAGCAAAAATTTACACCATTTTACAACAAATGAAAAAAAAGGATTAAATGATTAATCCCATGTTTGAGAATAATATGGACAAGAAGTTAAATCGATCGAAAAAATTACAGAATTATAATTGGTACTAAAGAGTATGTGGAGTAGATCAAAATAGGGAAAAATCCAAATGCTCTCATTTTTACAAAAGAATTATCAAAAAATAAAAAAAATAAAATATTTTTTAAATTAATAGGGGGGTGCAGTTGTGGGACGTTACGTGCTACAGAGATTTATTTACATGTTTGTCACACTATTTTTGATTTGTACTGTTACATTTTTCTTAATGAAGTTGTTACCAGGTTCTCCATTAAAAAACCCAGAGAAATTAACACCTGAACAAAAACAAATTATTTTTGTGAAATATGGGTTAGATAAGCCAGTTCCTGTACAATATGCAAATTACATGAAGAATCTTGCTAAAGGTGATTTAGGAGATTCATATAAATACGATAATCGTAAAGTAACTGATATGATTTCAACTCGTATTGGTCCATCAGCTCAATTAGGTGCTCAAGCACTATTATTAGGAACATTTATCGGATTAATCTTCGGTATCGTAGCAGCACTAAAAAATAATACCATTTTTGACTATGGTTCTACTGTTCTAGCAGTTCTAGGTATTTCCATCCCGTCATTCGTTTTCGGGGCAATCTTACAGTACTACTTAGCAGTAAAATTACATTGGTTCCCGGTAGCATATTGGGAAAGCTTTAAATACACGATTCTACCTACAATTGCATTGTCAGTATTCGTAACAGCAACTGTAGCTCGTTTCTCAAGAACTGAATTAATCGAAGTTATGAACTCAGAGTATATCGTAACAGCAAAAGCAAAAGGTATCTCTCAAGTAGGCGTAATCATTAAGCATGCACTACGAAATGCATTAATTCCAGTAGTTACAATTTTAGGTCCAATGGCTGTTAACTTAATGACTGGTACATTAGTTATTGAAAATATGTTTGCTGTACCTGGACTAGGTTCTCAATTCGTTAACTCAATTGTAACAAATGACTACTCAGTAATTATGGGCACAACAATTTTCTATAGTGCATTATTACTAATCGTAATCTTCTTTGTAGATATTTTATACGGTGTAATTGATCCACGTATCCGTTTAGCAGGAGGTAAATAAATAATGAACAACAACACAGCTCAAAAAATTTCATCAGATTTATTCCAACCTGCAAACGTAGATTTGAATAATGCAGATAAAATTTCAAGACCTTCGGATTCTTTTTGGAAAGATGCAAGAAGACGTTTCAAAAAAAATAAAGGTGCAATGTTAGGATTTATTATCCTTGGTATCTTATTATTCTTTACATTGTTTGGTCCAATGATGAGTGGTCACTCATATAAAGATCAAGACTTAAAAAGATCAAAATTACCACCAAAAATTGGTGTATTAGAAAACGTAAAATTCTTACCATTTGACGGTATTGATCAATATGGGAATGATGTTTATAAAAACAAAAATATTAAAGAAAACTATTGGTTTGGTACAGATGATTTAGGTCGTGACCTTTTCACAAGAACATGGGCTGGTGCTCGAGTATCAATCTTAATCGGTTTATTAGCAGCAGTAATTGATATGGTAATTGGTGTAGCTTTCGGTGGTATTTCAGGCTTCTTCGGTGGTCGGACAGATACAATCATGCAACGTATTGCTGAAGTCCTAATGGGTGTTCCATATCTAATCGTAGTAATCTTATTCATCTTAGTATTTAAAAACCCAGGTATTCTTTCTATCGCATTAGCGATGGTAATCACAGGTTGGGTAGGTATGTCCCGTATCGTACGTGGTCAAATGCTAAAACTAAAAAATCAAGAATTCGTATTAGCATCAAGAACTTTAGGTGCAACAAATACTCAATTAATTGCAAAACACTTAATTCCAAATATTATGGGTCCAATCATCGTAATGATGATGTTCACGATTCCAAGTGCGATCTTCTCTGAAGCGTTCTTAAGCTTCATCGGTTTAGGTATTGCACCACCAAAAGCATCATTAGGTTCGTTAGTAAGTGATGGCTTCAAATCATTACAAACTTTCCCTCATATGATGATTATTCCAGCGGTTGTAATCAGCTTATTAATTTTAAGTTTCAACTTAATTGCTGACGGATTACGCGACGCTTTAGATCCAAAAATGAGTAAGTAATTTTGAAGGGAGAATGAACTATGAGTAAAATATTAGAAGTAAAAGATCTGTGTGTCTCCTTTTATACTCATGCTGGTGAAGTTCAAGCAGTACGCGGAGTTTCATTTGATCTTAAAAAAGGTGAGACATTAGCAATTGTAGGTGAATCTGGTTCAGGTAAATCAGTTACCTCTAAAGCATTAATGGGGTTAATTCCAAATCCTCCAGGTAAAATTAAAAGCGGTGAAATCTTATTCGATGGAAAAGATTTAGCTAAATTAAGCGATAAAGAAATGCAAAATATTCGTGGAAAAGAAATCTCAATGATTTTCCAAGATCCTATGACTTCTTTAAATCCAGTATTAACGATTGGGTACCAAATAACAGAAGGTCTAATTAAGCATCAAAAAATGAGTAAAACTGAAGCAAAGAAAATTGCTATAGAATTAATAAATCTTGTTGGTATTCCAAATGCTGAAGCTCGTTTTAAACAATATCCACACCAATTCTCAGGCGGTATGAGACAACGTGTTGTTATTGCAATGGCGTTAGCATGTAATCCAAAATTATTAATCGCCGATGAGCCAACAACAGCTCTTGACGTTACAATTCAAGCTCAGATTCTTGAGTTAATGAAAGAAATTCAAAGAAAAACTGATTCAGCAATTATCTTTATTACACATGATTTAGGTGTAGTAGCGAACGTTGCAGATAAAGTTGCAGTAATGTATGCAGGTAGAGTAGTTGAAATGGGAACTGTAGACGATATTTTCTACAATCCAAAACATCCTTACACATGGGGACTTTTAGCTTCAATGCCGGACTTAGATAACGAACAAGGAGCAGAATTAGTAGCAATTCCTGGTACACCACCGGATCTATTAAATCCTCCAAAAGGTGATGCGTTTGCACCACGTAATCCAAATGCTTTAAAAATTGACTATGAAATGGAACCTCCTATGTTTAAGGTGTCTGATACACACTACGCTGCAACATGGCTATTACATGAGGATGCTCCAAAAGTTGACCCACCTGAAGCCGTTATGAAGCGTATTCAACGAATGAAGGAAGGTGAAGTAAATGTCAAATAAAGCAGAAAAATTAGTTGAAGTTAAAAATTTAAAACAATACTTTAATACAGGTAAAACAACTGTTAAAGCAATCGACGATGTTACATTTGACATTTTCCGTGGAGAAACTTTCGGTTTAGTAGGTGAATCAGGTTCTGGTAAATCTACAACTGGACGTTCAATCATTCGATTATATGATGCGACTGATGGACAAGTAATTTTCGATGGTAAAGATGTACATGGAAAGAAAAGTCGTAAAGAACTTAAGCAATTTAACCGTCGTATGCAAATGATTTTCCAAGATCCATACGCTTCATTAAACCCGCGTATGAAAGTTGCAGATATCATTGCAGAAGGTATTGATATTCATGGCTTAGCTCGTAACAAAGAAGAGCGCATGAAAATGGTTTATGACTTACTTGAAACAGTAGGTTTAAATAAAGAGCACGCTAACCGTTTCCCACATGAATTCTCAGGTGGACAACGTCAACGTATCGGTATTGCTAGAGCACTTGCTGTACAACCAGAATTTATTATCGCCGATGAGCCAATCTCAGCTCTTGACGTGTCAATTCAAGCTCAGGTTGTAAACTTAATGAGAAAGCTTCAAAAGGAAAAAGGTTTAACATATCTATTTATCGCCCATGATTTATCAATGGTTAAGTACATTAGTGACCGTATCGCTGTAATGTTCCACGGTAAAATTGTTGAACTTGCAGATAGTAATGAATTATATGATTACCCAATGCATCCTTACACAAAATCATTATTATCAGCAATTCCGCTTCCAGATCCTGATTATGAGCGAAATCGTAAACGTATCGTTTATGATCCAAAACAACACGATTATTCAAACGAACAACCAAAATTACGTGAAGTTCGTCCTGGACATTTCGTACTTTGCTCAGAAGCAGAATTTAAAAATTATCAACAAATGTATAAATAATAAATCAATCCTAGTGAGTTTATCACTAGGATTTTTTATATTGGATTATGTAGATGAGATTTGGATCCGGGGGCATGAGTAAGTAGAAGGTTACTTATGGGGTTTATGAGGAAGTAAAACAACAATAAAGAAGCAAAATGGTTCCTCATGAGAGGTTCGTGAGGAAGTAAAACAGCAAAAAGAAGCAAAATGGTTCTTCATGAGAGGTTCATGAGGAAGTAAAACAGCAAAAAGAAGCAAAATGGTTCCTCATGAGAGGTCTATGAGTGAGTCTCAAAAAAAGTTCAAGGGGCTAGTAAAAAAAGACGCCGAAAATATCTTAATCATTAAGCATTCATACAATTTTAGGGAAAATTAAGGTGGAGGTTTTATGATGATAAGTGTAGATAAGGCAAGGTGTAATAATAGTAGGACAAGCTTAGAAGAAAATTAATCCAGAGTGCACACCGAATTTTTAATTCAAAGCCCCTAAATTTAATATTTCAAAGTACTGTACCGTAGGACGAACTAGTGACCTTAATCATTCTACATTGGTTATACACTAAACCTTATCAAGGCAAAAAAAATAAAGGGCCTTTGCCCTTTATTTAATCGTAAAATTTCTTATAATACTGTTCTTAATAAGTTTTTTTACGGAACTTGCCTTGGCCACCAACTTGTTTGAAGTTTGCAGACATTCTGTCAGACATATCAACAAATTGACTTTTTTTACTTCTACCAAATATTTTTTCGCCAATCGCGTTTGTAAACACACCATTAAGCGCAGTAATTCCGATTACTAACACTGCAACAATCAATAGATCAGTTATGTAAGCTGCCATAAGATTAGCCTCCTAGGAATGTAAGCGTTACTATTATTGTATTAAAAATTTGGGGAAATAGAAAGAATAAATAAGCTTTTTCCGAATAATTATTTTAGGGATTATTATAAAGTAATCTGGCTTTTAGTATTGTAACTTTTAGGACTAAAGTTGTGTGAAACGAAAGGTGTAGTTGACTACTTTAGAAAATGCTGCGGGAATGTAAAAGACTGCAAGATCGGATTGAAACTAGGAAGCAGGTTTCATTTACGGATAGTGAGGTTTATGGTGTGAAAAGAAGCTTTCACATACGAATAATGTATCAAAGAAATTAGGCTATATTTTACTTATAAATTTACTGAAAATTGTACACCTTTTGTATAGGTTTTTTTAAATTTTTTTACAAATTTTTATATATTTATTTTGCACAATATTGTATAATGTGAACATATGGTGGTAGATTAAACTAATTATAATTAACCAATTCTTATAAATTAATACACATAACTATATTACTTTTATTTAAAAGAGTAGTTAGGGGGAGAGCAAAATGGTAATTTTGTATAATTCACCAAGTTGTACGTCTTGTCGAAAAGCAAAAATGTGGCTAGAAGATAATAATATTCCTTATAAAGAAAGAAATATTTTTTCAGAACCATTATCAATTAATGAGATTAAACAAATTTTACGTATGACTGAAAGTGGTACTGATGAAATTATATCAACAAGATCAAAAATTTTCCAAGAATTAAATGTAGACTTAGAAAGTCTTCCTTTACAAGACTTATATGAAATCATTCAGAAATATCCTGGTTTACTTAGAAGACCGATTATTATTGATGAGAAACGTTTACAAGTTGGTTATAATGAAGATGAAATTAGAAGATTTTTACCACGTTCAGTTCGCACATATCAATTACGTGAAGCGCAACGTTTAGTTAATGAGTAAATCTACGTTTTGAATTGTGAAAAAAATTACAATTCTTGATTAAGATTCTCAATCATATTGAACAAATACTTATTCATATTATATAAAAAGCTGTAAAAAGTTAAATGCATACTTTTTACAGCTTTTTTTTAAACAATTAGGATGTTCGCTTACGGTACCGAATATTATTAAAATAATAACCTATAACAATAGTGAAGATTATACAAGATGAACCGACGATTAATTCCATATCGTTCCGCCCGTTTATATATTGACTGATAAATGGCTCGTCTATTAACATTTTGCTAGCTGTTATTGAAAGAACCGAAGCCCCTACAAAACTCAATATTGGATATCTTTCTAAAAACCATAAAACGATTTTACTTCCCCAAATAATAATTGGAATTGAGATGGAAAGACCTAAAATGACTAATGATGGCTTTCCGTTTGATGCCCCAGCTATTGCTAATACGTTATCAATCCCCATAACTAAATCAGCAAATACAATTGTACGAATTGCATGGAAAACTGTGTAGTTCTCCTTTATAGAAGGGTTGTCATCCTCCTGAATAATTAATTTGCAAGCTATGTACAAAAGTAATATTCCGCCGATTAAATGCAAGAATGGGACTTTAAGGACGTAAATTGCACCTATAGTTAGGATAATTCGTAAAACAATTGCGGTAATACTACCGAAAATTATCGCTATGTTACGTTGCTTATATGGTAATTTTCTACATGCTAAAGCAATGACAATAGCATTATCTCCACCTAAAACAATGTCTATAATTACAATCATTAAAAAGGACCATATATAATGAAGATCTATCATGAATTCACCTCTCTTATTAAAAGCTTTAAATGATTGTCCTAATATTAATAGGTATATGATGATTTTTAAAAAATAGGTGAATTTTATTTCCAAAATTTTAAATTGTATCATAAAATATAATTGTAGTTACTATTCGCATTTAATAAATTTTCATGGTAAGATAGATAAAAATTTACTTATTAAAGCTAAATTTTTAAGAGTATTTTTCTAATTTACTATTTCAGAATTTTATATTTAACATAAATTTCTTTTACTTTATTTATTCTATTTCGTCTAACGCAATTACTTGTTGTTCATTAAAGGAGGGGGAAAACAAATGGAAATAGAAAGAATTAATGAAAATACGTTTAAGTTCTCCATATCCTACTTAGACATCGAGGAGAGAGGTTTCTCTAAAGATGAAGTATGGTTAGATCGAGAAAGAAGTGAAGAGCTTTTCTGGGAATTAATTGATGAAGCGCATTTGACTGAAGAATTCATTGCTGGTGGCCCCCTATGGATTCAGGTACAGGCACTAGACAAGGGGTTAGAAGTTGTTGTAACAAAAGCTGTGATTTCTAAAGACGGCAAAAAAGTAGAAGTGAATTTAGGTGAAGGAGAAAAGAATTTAGAAATTCCATTTATCTCTGTAGATGATGACGATGATTCAGATGAAGATGATGATGACGATATTTTTGAAGCGATGGATGAAGAGGAAACTGAACTTATTCTATCCTTTAAAAATTTTGAAGACATTATTTCTTTATCGCATGCTGTTAATCAAGAATCATTTGAAACTACACTTTATTCCTTCCAAGATTATTACTATCTTTATGTTAAATTTGAAGAAGAATTGCTTGATGAAGTTCAAGTCGATTACTTATCATCAATGTTACTTGAATATGGTCATCGTTCAAAAGTAACTATACATGTTTTAGAGGAATACGGAAAATTGATTTATGAAAAAACAGCCTTACCTCATTTTAAATCAATTTTTCCATTACTGTAATAGCCGATGCCTTAGGGATCGGTTTCTTTTCTTTATAAAGGAGAATATTGATGCAATTTCGATTAAAGATTTTAATATTTTTATCAATTGTAGTATGCATTTTATATTTTGCTTCTCCAACTATTAAATTCATTTGGTTAATGAATTTTGCATTTTTTGAAAAATCTACTATTTTTAGATTAATTAGTATAATGTTCTCGATAACGGCTATAGGTGTATCGATTATTATTTTCCTAGAAAATAGAAATCCTGCTAGAACTTTAACCTGGATCATTCTTTTAGCTATTTTCCCGTTATTCGGTTTTGTTTTTTATTTAATTTTTGGACAAAATTACAAAAAGAAAATGGTCTATCGAAAAAAGGCAATTAATGATCAAAATGCAAATGGTTTAATTAGTGGATCAGAAGATGTAGAAGTGAAAGAATTTATAGCACAAAATCAAAAGTTAGAGTATCTAATAAATATCGCAGCTAAACAGAGTAATACACCAGTCACGATGAATACTTTTACAAAAGTTCTTACAAACGGAAGTGAAACATTTCCAAAAATAATTGAGGAACTAAAAAAAGCAAAGCACCATATTCATATCGAATTCTATATCGTAAGAAATGATGAGATTGGTAATCAACTAAAAGATATTCTAATTGAAAAGGCACAAAATGGCGTAAAGGTTCGATTTCTCTATGACGCTGTAGGTAGTTGGAAATTATCAAGAAATTTTGTAAAAGACTTACGAAAAGCTGGTGTAGAAATACTACCATTTTCTCCAGTTAAAATTCCAGTTTTAAACGATACGATAAATTACCGAAACCATCGGAAAATTATCGTCATAGATTCGAATGTAGGATTTGTTGGCGGCTTAAATATTGGAGATGAGTATTTAGGGAAAGACCAATATTTTGGAAAGTGGCGAGATACACATCTATACCTAAATGGAGAAGGTGTACGAACACTACAATTCATATTCTTGCAAGATTGGTATTATATGACGAATGAGTTAATTGATGACAAAGAGTACTTTGACATTAATGCTAGTAGTTATTCTTCCAAAGGAGCAATTCAACTTGTTTCTGGTGGACCAGACCGAAAGCATGAAGTGATAAAAGAGTTATTTTTTGCGATGATTACAAGTGCAAGGAAAAGTATATACATTGCTTCTCCATATTTTGTTCCTGATGAAGATATTTTAACTGCTCTTAAAGTTGCAGCAAATGGTGGGGTCAAAGTAAAAATTCTAATGCCTGATCGTCCCGATAAGAAAATCGTATTTTATGCTTCGCGTTCATATTTTCCAGAGTTATTAGAAGCTGGGGTCGAAATCTATGAATATAGACAAGGATTCTTACACAGTAAAATATTGATTGTAGATGATGAAATCGCATCTGTTGGAACGGCAAATATGGATATGAGAAGTTTCCGTTTAAACTTCGAGGTCACTGCATTTTTATATTTAGAGGAAAGTATTAATCACTTAGTTAATGATTTTAATAATGATATCCGTGATTCTGAAGCAATTATTTTTAATGATTTTAAAAAGAGACCTATATACAAAAGGATATTTGAATCATTATCAAGATTAATGGCACCACTTTTGTAATGAGCTATCTTATTGATAGAACATTGATAGAACATTTTTATAATATTTCATATAGTCACCTACCAAATAGAAAATTTAATTTGGTAGGTTTTTTATTTGAAAAATCGTTTTTAATTTTTTTGAAGGAAAATACGAAATGGATAGTGAAGTAAATTTGGAAAGGAGGTAGGATAAACATGATCGTAGCATTAAATAAAGAAAGGCATACTATCAATTTATTTGAAGTTAAAACGACAGATGATTTAGTAAGATTAAAGCAAAACGGACCATATTTTTGCCCAATTTGTAAAAAGCAAATGAGGCTCAAAATTGGAGTTAAGAGGGTAACTCATTTTGCGCATATAGATTTGACTGAATGTGATAATGAGAAAAAAGAGAGTATTGACCATTATAAAGGGAAGTTTGCTTTGTACCAATTTTTTAAAAAGTTTAATGTAAATGTTGAGGTTGAAAAATATATACCTGAATTAAATCAAAGACCTGATTTATTTATTAAATTAAATACTCTTCAAATATGTGTTGAATATCAATGTTCAGTTATTCCTTTAGATATAATGATAAGGAGGACAAACTCTTTTAAAGATAATGGAATGAAAGTTTTGTGGATCCTAAATGACAAACTATTAAATCAAAAAAGATGGTCATCTTTCTACATTAATTCCCTTTCTATTTATTCATTTGTTAGAATTAACGTTTTTTCACTTCTCTTCTATAATCCTACATTACAATCATTTACAGTGCTTTCCTCATTAATAGCATTTTCTCCTGTCCAATATATTGGTCAAAAGGATGTATTTCCAATAAATAATTTCAGTCTTAAGGAATTTTTATCTCCAAATAGAATTGGTAAAAAGGTATTTGTATCAAAATGGAACCGTTTAAAAAAGGATTTTAGACTATATCAACATTTGCATACGAAAGGTAATTTAATGGTTTTTAAACAGTATTTATACAATGCAAATATTTATTATTTTCCGGCAGTAATTGGAGTTCCTTTAGAAAGTAACTGCATAATTAAAGAACATTGTATATTTTGGCAGGGGCAAATATATTTTAAATTTTTTCATGAAGTAGAAATTGGACAACTGATCTTTATCGATAAAATAAATCAGTTTGTAAAAATGGAAGTACAGAATGGTAAATGGAGAGTTAATCAATTTCAAGATAATGAAATTGATAATTTGGAGAAATGTGTAGAAAAGTATATTGACTTTTTAGTAAAAATTAGAATCGTAAAACGTATTAAAAATGGTAAAATAATGAAGATAGCTAATACTATTATTCCATCATCATTCCAACAAGCATTGGATGAAGACTGTCTGAGCACTAATACAGCATTTGATTTGTTGTTTAATGCAAGAACTGATTCAAATGATTATTAATATCAGACACCGGAATGTTAATAATACTAATAATAATTTTAGGGGGATCAGCCATGCTCGAACAAAAAGCTGTTAAAAAATTACCGACTAGAAGTGAAGTTCAAGAAGAATTAACTTGGAAGTTGGAAGATATTTATGAAACAGATGCAAAATGGGAAGCTGAGTATAAAAAAGTACTTGAATTAATCCCATCATTTTCAGAGTTTAAAGGTAAATTAGGTGAGTCATCTCAAACACTTTTAAATGCATTGAAAAAACAGGATGAAATTTCGTTTTTATTAGGGAAATTGTATACATACTCTCATATGCGTTACGATCAAGATACAACAAATTCTACATATCAAGCTTTAGATGATCGTGCGAAAAATCTATACACTAAGGCTGGAAGTGCAATGTCATACTTCGTGCCTGAATTATTAACAATTTCAGAAGAAACATTGAAAAAATTTATTGATGAAAATAATGAACTGAAATTGTACGAGCACTCTTTAGAAGAAATTTTAAAGCAAAAACCACATGTTCTTTCAGCAGCTGAAGAGGAAATTATGGCACAAGCTTCTGAAGTGTTATCTTCTTCTAGTAATACGTTTGGTATGTTAAATAATGCGGACTTAAAATTTCCGACGATTGAAGACGAGAATGGTGAAGAAGTAGAAATCACACATGGTCGTTATATTCACTACTTAGAAAGCGCAGATCGTCGTGTTCGAAAAGATGCTTTTGAAGCAGTTTATCATACGTATGATGCGTATAAAAACACTTTTGCAAGTACTTTAAGTGGTGCTGTAAAGAAAGATAATTTCAAAGCAAAAGTTAGAAAATATGATAATGCTCGTCATGCAGCATTAAGTAATAACGAAATTCCTGAAATTGTTTATGATCAATTAGTTTCTACTGTAAATGATAATTTAAATTTATTACATCGTTATATTGCTATTCGTAAAAAAGCGTTAAAGCTTGATGAAATTCATATGTATGACTTATTTACTCCATTAGTAGAAGAAGTAAAAATGGAAGTTAAGTATGAAGAAGCAAAAGAAATTTTATTAAAAGCATTAAAACCATTAGGTGATGAATATGTTGAAATTCTGAAAGAGGCATATGAAAGCCGTTGGGTAGATGTTGTAGAAAACAAAGGAAAACGTAGCGGAGCATACTCTTCTGGTGCGTATGGTACAAATCCATATATCCTAATGAACTGGCAGGACAATGTAAATAACTTATTTACATTAGCACATGAATTTGGTCATTCAGTGCATAGTTATCATACTCGTAAAAATCAACCTTATGTTTACGGAGATTACTCAATCTTCGTAGCTGAAGTTGCTTCTACTTGTAATGAAGCGATTTTAAATGATTATTTACTAAAAAATACTGAAGATCCTAAGCAAAGACTTTATTTACTAAATCACTATTTAGAGACTTTTAGAGGAACTGTTTTCCGTCAAACAATGTTTGCGGAGTTTGAACATCAGATTCACGTATTAGCTCAAAACGGTGAAGCATTAACGCCAGATTTATTAACGAAAACATATTACGAGCTTAACCAAAAATATTTTGGTGACGAGATCGTAATCGACGAGTTAATTGGTTTAGAATGGAGTAGAATTCCTCATTTCTATTACAATTATTATGTTTATCAATATGCAACAGGTTTCAGTGCAGCAACAGCACTTTCAAAACAAATTCTAGAAGAAGGCGAACCAGCAGTTGAAAGATACTTAGGATTCTTAAAAGCAGGAAGCTCTGATTATCCAATTGAAGTATTGAAAAAAGCTGGCGTTGATATGACTTCATCACAACCAATCGTAGAAGCATTGAAAGTATTTGAAGAAATGTTAAACGAAATGGAAGAACTTTTATTTAACGAATAACTTATTTAAACAAACACATGTATCATCAAACCTATATGTGTTTGTTTTTTATCCTAACTTTTTCTCTATCTTTATACTACTATTTTGTGTCTAAAATGTGAAATGTTTCTCAAATGGTTGCCAAACTCTAAAATAAATTGTATTATAAGGGTGTGAATTACTTCACAAACACAAATACCCCTTTGTTGAACGTGAAAATTTCTCCCATCCCCTTGATGTAAAATATTACATCAAAAAAGAGACCTAGCGGAAGCTAGGTCTT
This sequence comes from Bacillus sp. AFS053548, assembly GCF_002575105.1. NCBI lineage: Bacteria > Bacillati > Bacillota > Bacilli > Caryophanales > Bacillaceae > Bacillus > Bacillus sp. AFS053548. The sequence goes on from NZ_NUHI01000001.1 coordinate 54,854, forward strand.
TTTTTGTTTCTTAAACAACATACTGGTAATAAATTTGATCTTTTTGAATAATTTTCTTAACTTTTCTACGTAGGATTAATTTTTTTAATTCTAATTCCATACATTGAGTTGATTGTTCGTAAATCATACATAATTCTTTAATCGTAACAAATGGTTGGAATTTAATAAATTCAGCTAAATCAGGTAGTTCTCGTTTTTCTAACTTTGTATTAGTCATTAGTTCTAATATTTTTACATAAGTCTGATAGCTTTCAAAACCAGAAACTTTCAAACCTTCTTCTTCAATATTTTCATTAAAAAATACAACGCTTGGAATTTCAGTTACATGCATTTCTTTCGTAACTTTAATATCACATTGCAAAGCTTTAATAGAGTGGGTACTGTGTAAATCCTCCATAAACTCTTTTACATCAATATTTATATCTTTAGCACATTCGATAAGAACATCTTGATCTGTAATGTCTAAATCCTTCAAGAAATAATATTCTTGTAACTTCTTTAAGTAGTTAACGCCAGCTACTCTACCTTGAAGCTCAGCTGCTTTTAATGCAATTGCAGAGTAGTATGGGTAAAGTTCTTTATTATCAATCCATAAGTGATCGTCGCAAAGGATATCCGATCTGCTAGCTGTCTTCTCCCATACGAATGCAAGCTGAGAAGGTCGTTTTTCTAATAGTTTTTTAGTTGTGTAATATCGATTAACTGGAATATAAGTAGATGAAAAATATTGGCCATATTCTAAGTGAAACTTTTTTAAAATTGTACTAAAATCCCAACAATTTCTACAAAGTGGATCTATGAATACATACAATTCAATCGATTTTTTTGTACAATTCTGCTCGGGAAGCGTGATTGATTCATTTTTATATTGTTTGTCATTCATATATTTCACCCTTAATGCAATTCATAAGTCCGTACTATAACAGACTTGAAAATTAATTTGTAAGATATAACACGTTTATTCTCTAATGGTATTGTAGCAACGGATAGTTAATATTTCAAATATGATGCACTATTTTTCATTAATCTATTAATATTTCCTTAATTCATTTGAGTAAGGAAGTAAAAAGGGGGCCAGAAGTCTGAGCGGATCGCATTATAAATTTGTGAAACGGAACCGAGGAAAAAGTCTGGTCTGCAAATATGGATTAGAGAACTGCAAATAAGGAGATAATCTGTGCAAATAAGGTATGATCTGCAAATAAAATTCCAAAATCGCAAATAAAAATGTTAGAACTGCAAATAAAATTGGAGAATCGCAAATAAAAATAACAATACTGCAATTAAAACCACAGGAATAGCAAATAAGAGAAATTAATACCCATACCGGTAAAGGCATAAATTTATCAAAAGTAGTTATTTTCAAAAGGCAAACTAACAAAACAGCTTTAACTTTAGTTAATCAGTTAAAAGTTGAACGAAATCTGCTAACTTTCAATAAAACGATTGAAAAAATCGGCTACATACTAAAAAACGCCGAATTATACCCTTTAGGTTTCTCCGGCGTTTGAAAGTAACTATTTGCGTTGAGTTATTAGCTCATAGGTCAGTTAGCTTGATTTCCTTGTTTAACATTAAAAAAACGTCTAATCTTATTTAATGTTTTACGTTGAGGAATTTGAAGATTTTCTAATAGATTGATAAATTGTTGTTTACCAATGTTTTCGTCCGAAACTTCGAATTCTAACTCATAATCCTCGTGATTTAAATATGTACTATGGTCTAAAACTAATAGTCCATTTTCATATGGAAATTCTATTCTGTTTGTTGTTAAGTCACCTATTAATACTAGGGCATTTAAGTTTAATTTTACTTCGTTGATATAATCTTTTACTTCTCCATCTGGAAGAACGTAGGTTTTTAGCATAGTTGTTGCTTCAGCTTCACTAATTTTTTGATTAATTTCTAAATGTCCGACTGCTTGTTTTATTTTTAAAGTTAATGTAAATGAAGTTAGTGACTTATTTCTGATTCTTAACGCTCCACCATGTTCTTTAATTGTAAAATCAGGTGTCTCAAAATAATAATTAGTTTGTGATTGGAAACTTGACTCGCTAACTTGGAAATACGATTTAAGCTTTTCAAACTCCTCTTTTGTTAATAAGTTCTTGAATTCAATTTCAATTTCTTTAGCCATAATTAGCTCCTTATTTTTAGTATTATTTTTGTTATTGAATGTGCTAGTCTTCGTCTATTTTCGATTTGATATGTTACAATAGAAATGGTCAAATTTAAATAAAATACATACATTAAAAAGGTTGAGGTTTTAGTGATGAGAAAAATGCTTGAAATAAATGGAATAAATATAAATGAAGATGGTTTGTTTCTGTTAATAGACGATACAAAAATGAATTTAGAACAGTGTCATGAAGTAGGAACAATGATTGCAGACTCAGACCAAGGTTCACTATTGTATATATTAGAAGAAAATGAAGAATTTGTATATGTTACAGTGCCTTATAAGCATTGGTCGGACTTGAAAAAAGCAAATGATCAAAATTTAAACGTATTTTTAAAGGTCGCTGAAAAGAGTCTTTCACTAAATAATTGGAATGAAGAGTTAACTTATTTAATCCAAAATGTTGAAGGTAATTTTAACTATGGAGAAGAATTTGTTAAGCAAGTTCAAAGTGCATTTTTAGAAGAGAAGTAAGTTGGTGGTGATTGGATGAATGGTCAATGGGAAAGTTTTTTAGCACCTTATGAACAAGCAGTAAGTGAATTGAAAATAAAGTTAAAAGGGATTAGAAAACAGTTTGAAGAAACTAATCAGCATTCCCCAATTGAGTTTGTAACTGGGAGAGTTAAGCCTATTCACAGTATTGTTAATAAGACAATAAGAAAAGGAATTCCTTTAGCAAATTTAGAAACTGAATTACAGGATATTGCCGGTCTTAGAATGATGTGCCAATTTGTAGAGGATATTAAAAATGTAGTGGAGCTTCTTCGTAAACGTAAAGATTTTACAATTGTCGAAGAGCGAGATTATATTACAAATAAAAAGAATAGCGGGTATCGTTCCTATCATGTAGTTGTTGAATATCCAGTTCAAACAATTGAAGGTGAACGAAAAGTTTTAGTTGAAATTCAAATAAGAACTCTTGCGATGAATTTTTGGGCAACAATAGAGCATTCTTTAAATTATAAGTATAAAGGGAAATATCCTGAAAATATTCATGAACGATTACAAAGAGCAGCTGAAGCAGCGTTTCTATTAGATGAAGAAATGTCCCTTATTAGAGGAGAGATTCAAGAGGCGCAAGCAGAGTTTTCGAAAAAAAACGACCAATAAGGAAAGGGCGAGAAAATGAAATTCGTAATTATGTCTAAGGGCGATCAAGAGTCCAATGAACTGACGAAACGAATGAGAGATTATTTAGAGAGTTTTAATTTTAAATTTGATGAAGAAGAGCCTGAAATTGCTATATCTGTAGGAGGTGACGGGACCTTACTTCATGCTTTTCATAATTACACTCATCTTCTCGATAAAGTATCTTTCGTAGGGGTTCATACTGGGCATTTAGGGTTTTACGCTGATTGGGTACCAAGTGAGGTAGAAAAGCTTGTTATTGCAATTGCTAAGACTCCATTTCAAGTAGTTGAATATCCTTTATTGGAAGTTATCATCCGTTATAAGGATGGAAGAAAAGAAATGCAAACATTAGCTTTAAATGAATGTACGATAAAAGGTCTTGAAGGTACATTAGTGATTGATGTTGAAATAAAAGGTCAGCATTTTGAGACATTTAGAGGTGACGGTCTTTGTATTTCTACACCTTCAGGTAGTACAGCGTATAATAAAGCACTTGGTGGAGCAATTATTCATCCATCAATTGAAGCGATTCAAATTGCTGAGATGGCTTCAATTAATAATCGAGTTTTTCGTACAATTGGTTCACCTCTTGTTTTACCTAAACATCATACTTGCTTACTTAAACCTGTAAGAAACGCAAATTTTCAAATTACATTAGATCATAAAACAATCGTACATCAAGATGTTAAATCGATTCAATGTCGAGTAGCTCATGAAAAAGTACGATTTGCACGTTTTAGACCTTTTCCATTTTGGAAGCGTGTCGTTGATTCTTTTGTTAAATAATATGGTGAAAAATATGAAGCAATTTAGTTTATCATGGGAAGTAAAAAAAGAGCATAATGGAATTTTACTTAGAGAGTTTCTTAAATTAAAGGAGCTCTCTAAACGTGCTCTCACAGATATAAAATTTCAAGGTGGAAAAATTACAGTAAACGGTGAAGAAAAAACTGTCCGTACGATGTTAAAAGAATTAGATCTTGTACAAATCTATTTTCCAATCGAGAAACCAAGTGAGGAACTTATAGCTGAAGAAATTCCTTTTGAAATTGTTTATGAAGATGATGCTGTATTAGTCGTCAATAAACCTTTTGGAATACCAAGTATACCTTCTAGAGAGCATCCTAAGGGTACACTTGCAAATGGATTATTATTTTATTATCAAACGATTGGGCTCCAATCGACTATCCATATTGTAACTCGATTAGACAAAGACACTTCGGGTTTAATGCTAGTTGCCAAAAATCGTTATATTCATTATTTGTTTTCGAAAAATGAATTAAAAAATGTAAAAAGAAAATATTTAGCAATAGCTCATGGGCAAATGAATGATACAGAAGGGGTAATACGAGCAAAGATTGCTAGGAAAAGTGATAGTATTATCGAGAGAATTGTTTCTGAAGAGGGGCAAGAAGCAATCACACATTATAAGGTCCTTTTAGTAAATAGGGACTACTCAGTTGTTGAATTAGAATTAGAAACGGGTCGAACACATCAAATCCGGGTGCATATGTCTTCGATTGGACATCCGTTAATCGGGGATGATTTATATGGAGGTAATACTGATCGATTAAAAAGGCAGGCGTTGCATAGTTATCAATTGTCATTTGTTCATCCAATTGATCATACGGAAAAAAACTTTGAAATCGCTTTACCTGCTGATGTAGAGAGGTTATTGGAGTCGTGAATGTCAAGTAATAAATTTGTCTAAATTTTGTATAATTTATTGACAATATATGAATAATAGATTATTTTTAGTATGTAGTGTTTCTCCATGGGGATGGAAGAGACTAATATATTAAGCTGATAAGTGAGCGCTTACATTATCAGCAAAAAAGTAGGTTCCGATCAGAAACCTACTTTTTTTGTATCTATTTTTCTAAACTCTACTCTCTTTTTCTTCGTAAAAACTAAATTTTTCTTCAATGTATGGCATTGAAGATTGTACTTGGGTATATTTATGTTCTGGATACGAAAATGCTGTTAGTTTACCACCGAAGACGGCGCCAGTATCAATATTAATTGTATTATTTAATTCTCTTGGTTCCTTAATTGGAGTATGACCATAAACAATTAATGCTTTACCCTTATACTCTTTAGCCCAATCTTTTCTTACAGGCATCCCATTTGGGAGCACTTCTCCATTAATATCCCCATATAAAACGAATGTTTTAACATTATTTGAATGTTTACCGATCATATCCTCACGTATACCAGCATGACTAACAACTAGTTTTCCATTGTCTAAAACATTATAAAGTGGGGAGCCTTCATATAGTTTTTTAAACGATGCTTGATAATGATTCCTTTCTTTACCGCTAACTGATTCTAATTCAGCAACTGTTGTTTCAAGTCCATGTTGAATTTTTACATTGCGACCAAGAAAATACCGATAAAGTTTATTACAATGATTCCCTGGTGAATAATGTGCTTTCTTATGCTTCATCACAAGTTCATATACTACTTTTATAACCGCAAGCGAATTAGGTCCACGATCCGTTAAATCACCAACAAAAACTAACTTTCGATTTTCAGGGTGAACGGGTATATTATTCTCCCACGAATAACCAAGTTTTTTAGTTAATTCAACAAATTCATTATAACAACCATGAATATCGCCTATAATGTCGTATTTCATCCTATCAATCCTTTTAGTCTGTTATTTCAACTAGTAATAATCGTAGTATGCCCCAAAAAAGCAGCGTAAAAGAACTTTCCAATAAGGGGATTGCTAATATAAAAAAAGAAGGGGTAAAGATCTTCATTAGATCTTTACCCCTGTCTTTTTTTGTATTTCTACTCTATCAATCAAACATATACTTATTTGTTCTAGATCTTACATTAAGGATGAATCCAATTGCTAGAAGATTAGTTGCTAGAGAACTTCCCCCGTAACTTACGAATGGTAGAGTAATCCCTGTAATCGGTAGTAGACCGATCGTCATACCAATATTTTGGAAAATCTGGAAAGTAAACATTCCGACTACACCAGCACAAAGATAACTACCAAATTTATCGTTACTTTCTAAAGCAATATGAATCATTCGATAAATTAATAAGAAGAATAATGAAATTACTACACTTGCTCCTATGAACCCGTATTGTTCGCAGATTACTGTGAAAATAAAATCTGTATGTGGTTCAGGGAAGTATGCTTCACCGTTATGGAACCCTTTACCTGTAAGTAAACCAGAACCAGCTGCCATTAATGCCTGAGTAAGCTGATAACCTTGAGAAGGGTATTCATACGGTGCTAACCAGCCGTAAAAACGATTTAACTGGTATTCCTCGAGCACATGCGATGTGAAAAATTCAAAATGATAAAAGTATAGATAAACCATGAAAGCACCAAGGCCAACCGTTAATACAACTAGTCCAAGAATATAGCGCCAACGAATTCCAGAAATTAAAATCATTGTTGCGATAATTGCACACATAACCATTGTATTTCCTAAGTCAGGTTCTTTCGCAATCAGTAGTAGAGGAGGCAATGAAATACCGAATATTTTACCTAAAAGTAAAATATCTTCTCTCTTTCCACGGACAGCGTACATTTCATTATGTCTCGAAATAATTGTTCCTAAAATAATGATCATAAAAATTTTCATTAATTCAGATGGTTGGAAGTTACCAATACCAGGTAATGTGTACCATGCCGTTGCACCTTTGATGGTTTTAGCACCTGGAATATGCAGTTCTAATCCAAGTAGTAGGAGTAGTCCAAAACCATACATATACCAAATAACATTTTTATATCGATCAAAATCAATAATCATAATAAAGGCAATACCAACAAGTCCAATGATATACCATTTAATTTGTTGTCCAGCGAAATTGATGTTTCTTAGATTTGCAGGAAGGCTTGGCATTGCACTAGTAATTGCAAGATAACTAACAGTTGCAATACAAAAAAGGATAAAAAGTAATTTGAAATCAATTTGAAAGGGAGATGTACGGTCTTCCTTCATGTCCTCACCTCTCTATAATAAGTTTTATTAGTATGCTTTTAAATAGGCACTTTTAATGTACGACAATCATCATTATAATTTATTTTCGTCCTTAAAGGAATTCAAAACTATAAACTCTTTTTAAATAAACTATTATATTTATATTTTTCACTTTAAAATATAAATTGGCAGCTAGGAATAGTACTCGAGGTGGTAGCCAATTCTAGGAATAAAGTATAAGTGCAACTACGCCTCTGACTTCGCCTAAAAGGCTCGTCAGTCGACGAGTTTTCTTTATGTGGATAAAGCTATAATAACTTTACTATTTTCAATTCATGGTAATTGTGCTACTATTTTAGTATCTAGTACTAATAACTAATAATAAAGGAGATGAATGATATGATTTCATTGCAAGGAAAAACTTTTGTTGTTATGGGTGTTGCAAACTTCCGTAGTATCGCTTGGGGTATTGCACAATCATTACATAGCGCGGGAGCAAATTTAATTTTTACATACGCAAATGAAAGATTAGAAAAAGGTGTTCGTGAATTAGCTGACTCACTAGAAAATCCTAACAATCTTTTAGTTCAATGTGATGTAACTAGTGATGAAGATTTAGCAAAATGCTTTGCATCAATTAAAGAGCAAGTTGGCACAATTCATGGTGTAGCACACTGTATCGCTTTTGCAAATAAAGAGGATCTAAAAGGTGATTTTGTAGACACAAGCCGTGATGGGTACTTATTATCACAAAACATTAGTGCTTACTCTTTAGTAGGTGTAGCTCGTGAAGCAAAACCATTAATGGTTGAAGGTGGAAGCATTGTTACGCTAACTTACTTAGGTGGAGAGCGTGTAATGCAAAACTATAACCTAATGGGTGTATCTAAAGCAGCTCTAGAAGCTTCTGTACGCTATTTAGCGAACGATTTAGGGAGATACAATATTCGCGTTAACTCAATCTCTGCAGGACCAATCCGTACGCTTTCTGCAAAAGGAGTAGGCGACTTTAATACAATCTTAAAAGAGATCGAAGAAAAAGCACCGTTACGTAGAAACGTAACACAAGAAGAAGTAGGAGATTCTGCTTTATTCTTATTTAGTGACTTAGCAAGAGGTATTACTGGAGAAAACATACATGTTGATTCAGGATACCATATAATGGGATAAAAAGAGTTAGAATAATAGAAGTCTAAATGGCTTCTATTTTTTTGTATTTAAATAACATACTCATAAGTGGTCATTGTGGTCATGAGTAAGTAAAACAGTAAGAAGATAGAAATTACTTACTCATAAAAGGTTATGAGTAAATACAGAGTGATAAAATATAAAACGGTCTATAGGGAAAACAGAATAAAGTGGATCATTATTGATGTAGATTTAAATGATTGGTTTATAAGTTGATGTTCAATCTCAATTGACTTACAAACTTATTAATATTCTGTTAGATTACACTAAGTAAAGGATATTAAATTATAGGTTTTTATCGTAAACTTTTTTTGATGAATTAGTTGATTGGAATGGAGGGATGCTCAACTCATATGGGATAAGCGGGAAGGCTAAAGAATCGCGCCCCATGGAAAGCGAGCATCCCGTAATGGAAATCAACATCACGCTACTCCTTTTACAATAATTTGATAATTAATTAAAGATTGTTTTTCAACAGCTGAAATAAGCGTTCTTCCTTATATGGGTAAACATTCTGTTAGGGAAATTAACCTGACATTAATCAAATAAAAAAAGTGCCTTCTTATGATGATCATAACTAGGCACTTTTTATTGTAAATGTGGCATTTTAATTTTATTAATTCTTACGGAATAAAAATTGATTTTAAGTGACGCAGACCTACTAATTTGCTTTCTCCTCTAGATGTAGTCAACTCTATGAAATTTGAGTCAATAGAACTCAACTTACCTATATATTCGTAATTTTCTCCACTGTTCATTACGACTAATTCACCAATCAACTTATTTAATTGAACGTCTAACGTACGTGCTAGAGGGATATTAGAAGGATTAACAGGTAATAAATTATTACTTAACATATAAGGGGTTTTTTCTGTGAGATAAGGGGTTAACCACTTTAAATGCTGGAGGGATATATACATGATTTTATAAATCGGTGAATAGAATACAAAATAATTATTCATGATGGTTGTAATAAAGCCATGAAAAGAACGATTATTTGATAGACTAATTTCTACAAAAATCCCTTTGGCAGCAGTTAATACTTTACGTAAAGATAACTCATCTTTTTCGTGTTCTAATTCTTGGAGGGAAGGAACAATACCAAAGGATTCTTCGAGTGTAATTTCACTAAGGTTATGAATATGAAGTAGTGGAATATAAAGGAAATTTTCACCATTGAAAACAACTAATAAATCATTTCCAACTTCAATTAAGATTCCATCAACATTACTGTTACCGGATATTTCAATTGTAACTTGTTTGTTGAGAAAATTTTTGAAACTTGCCATGATTTTCTCCTTTCTTAAAAAGATAAATCATTAATATTCAGACATGTTTATTTCTGAAAAAGGATTTTCAATTTTTATTAATATGGGCATATCGATTAGGAAGATAGTTTGTCTAAATAAAATCAATCATTTCATTTAAAGGTTGGCAAGGTAGATAGTGCCTGTCTTATATGAATGAAAAAAGATTATTAAATTTTATAGTTAGATCAGTTAGTTCATAGCAGCATACTTCCAATGATTTATAGATTACCACTCAAAATTAAGTATAGTTTCAAAGTACTTTATAATGGGTTTACATAATTAGAATGGCATCGAGGATCAAAGTTTTATAAAAAAAGGGTCGTTTTATTTCATAAAACGACCTTTCTAAACATTATTTTCTTCTTCTTAATGTTTGGCTTGTCGTATTACTTCTTTCGTAAACTTCAAATTTTTCACCGAAACTTACACTTTTTACATGATAAGTAGCAAGATACACTAGTTCATCGTTAAAAGAAATTTCTACATAATCATGGTTTGCATCAAGAAGAATGCCTTCAACTTTGTCGTGGCCACCGCGATTAATTTTTACCCATTGTCTAACTTGAGAATTTAATAAGTCTACAAAACTCTCATTTGGTAATAATTCAATCGTATTGTACATTTCATCATAAGATAATTTACCTTTAGCAAATGAAGTTACGCTTTTAATATGAGTATAAGGGAAGTAAATTACACCTTCAGCCTCTGTAAAAAGAGCAATATGTGTTCCAAATGCACCAATTAATAAACCTTCTTTAGATTCATGACCTCCTCGACCAATTCTAACTCCTTTACCTACGAATACTGAGAATAATTCTTTATTCACTTTTTCATCGCTCCTTGTTTTTTCTGTGCGGTTACAATGTATTTATATGTGCCCTGTCAATTGTTTGTACTAGGATATTTGTCCAATTTAGATGAATATGTTCAAAATTAGTCAAGTGTTGATAGGCGTTTATTACGTATTTCGATTAAATTTGTAGGTTACTTGATTGAGAAAAAAGTAACATGATAAATATTGTCTGTTCATATAATTTATGAGAGCACACTTACGAGGGAGGAACAACAATGGCAAGAAAAGAGTCTAAAGAGGGTGTAAAGCCATTATTATATATTGCGCAGCCAGATTTTCAAGAAGCCAAGTTGAATGTACAACACTCATATGTGGTCAAAGTAAATAATCAGGATCAAAAACAAAAGGATAAAGAATATGTAGCTTCTAAATACGTGGAAGTGGAAGAACTAGAGGAATTAGCAGAAGTAGAAGACGTAGAAGAATTAGAAGATGTTGTGAATTTAGATGAACAAGAAGAACAAGAAGAACAACAAGAACAAGTCGAAGCAGACAATGCTTGGATGAAAAAACCATTTAAAGCTATGACGAATGAAGAAAAAGTTTTATTTATGATAAATAAGCCTCATTATATTCCAAAAGTTGAGTGCCGAATTCGAACAAATAAAGATTTATATATTGGCTATATTATGGGTTACAACGAAGGAAAGGTTTCAATTAAGGTTTCTTCAAAAATTAATGATATTGAATTGGATATTCAAAGTATTGTAAGTATTCAAATGGTAGGAATTTAAGGCGTTAAAAAGGTGGTAGATACATGATCTACCACCCATAGTTTTTTAGTTTACATTAAACTTACAGATTTGAAACGTGTACGTCACGTAAGCATTGGATTGCACAGAAGCAATCTAAGTCAACAGTTACACAAGTGTTTGAAGCAACAAACATTTCAGCTTCTACTAATTCGCAGAAAGTGTTTTGGTTGTTTTTGTTTCCGCCGCCGCCTTGGTTTTGATTAACAGGGACTAATGCTCTTAATACTGCACAGCAATCTTCGTCTACACTTTCAACACGGAAAACAACTGTATCTTGGCAATTGTTGACTTGAGCGTTTTTGTTGTTGTTGTTTTGGTTATCTCCGCCATCACGGTTTTGAGCCATTACTGCCATCATATTATTATTAAATGCTGGTACTCTAAATAATTCACCGTTTGCTAAATACAATAGGAAAGGGCGAGTATTTGCAAGTGGTACATTAGGGTTAGCACCTAAGAATGGAACGTCACAACCTGTTGGGCAAGTGTTTGTTGCGCAATCTTGTAGATCATTTATGAATTTTACAACGTCACATACGCAATGGTTTCTTTTTTTGTCGTGGTTGTCTTTGCAACTCATCATTTTCACTCCTTATCACTTTAGATGGATATTACATTACTATGATATTAAGCAGGCGAAAAACGGTTACTGAAGATTTTTGCTTTTTTAGATAAATGGGCTTAGGAGCAAAGTAGTACAGTTAAAGCAGGAAAGACAAAGAAGAGATTAAATCTGAAGAGGGGAATAGGGAGAGTAAAAAAGAAAAGGGGAGGAGAAGGGTTGGAAGGGATTAGAGGAGCATAAATGTAGGGTAAGGAAGTGAGATTATTTACCCCTTGCATCCATATCCCTTGTCCCCATACTTAACATGGATATAAGTTGGTTGTTGCTATTTATCTTTATTTTGGCAAGCTTTCGATTGACTCGTTTAGTTGTTCATGATAAAATAACAGCTTTTCTAAGAAGACCTTTTATTGATGAAATAACTCTTGAAGAGAATGGGATGCCTGTTACTTATACAAAGATTAAAGGAAGTGGAATCCAATACTTTTTTGGTGAGTTATTAAGTTGTACTTGGTGTAGCGGAATTTGGTGTACAGCGTTTTTACTATTAATATATGTGTTCTTTCCACATGTGGGAGAGTTCATCATCATTTTGTTAGCTATTGCAGGGGCAGCTGGCGTAATAGAAACGATTGTGAATAGACTGAATTCGTAATTTTAGGTAGAACGATTGAAAATTCCTTTCATATACTATTGTGAATAGACTTATTTAGGAGGGAAGATATGTATAATCAAGGTCAGGGTCAAATGACTCCTTTTCAATGGCAACAACTCCAACAACAACAGCAGTATCAAATGCAACAACAACAAATGCAGCAACAAATGAATCAAGCGAACTATAATCCATATTATCAAGGCGCTCCGGCCGGCTATGTGAAAAAATCAGGTTGTGGCTGTGGCAGTAGAACAACTAGACGATAAATTATAAAAAAGGTGAGCATATTTGCTCACCTTTATTTTTGTACAATTTTAATTAGTTAGTTCAATCTCATTTCTTATTAATAAAGCGTCGAATTAGTCTTGAAGAATTAGCTTTTTTGCCTCTTCTTTTTTGAAGAATTGATAAGTATAATAGCTTTCTAGCTCTTGTACATGCCACATAAAGAAGGCGACGTTCTTCTTCTAGTTGATCTAAGTTACCATTTTTTAAAGATTCTAAAGCATAATCATGAGGGAATCCTCCGTCTACAACACCTAGAATATAGACATAATCATACTCTAATCCCTTTGAACGGTGAGCTGTTAAAAGCGAAATATTACCTTGTGATGACTGATTTTTTTTCTGCTTATATTCTTTAAATTTAGCAGAAATATGAAATGCATGTTCAACAAACTCTCTAATTGATTTGAAATTTTTGCTGACAACCTTTAAATCTCTCAAATCATCAGATGGTCGTTCAATTTTATTAGACTCATTTCCACGCTTTTTAATATAGTCCATAAATGCTGGACTTTCTTCAATTCGCTCAATTGCTTCTAAAGGAGATGCGTGTTTTAAATAACGTAAAATTTTAATCAGGTTTTCAATTTTTTTAATTTGAAATGGTGCTGCACTTTTAATAGTGGTAAACGCTTCTAAGAAAGATAGATTTTGCAAAACACTATTCATTTTTGCATCTTGAAATGCTTGTTGTTTTAGGAAAAAGACAGGTAATATTTCTTTCAATGCTGCTTGGTGGTCCTCATCTCCTATTAATAGTAAGAAAGAGATCATTTTTCGAATAATCGGTCGATCATAAAATGAGTCGCCATCTTGATCGATAGTAAATGGTAAGCTTGTTCCAATTAATCGCTCAAAAACAGCCCTTGATGCAGTATTAGTGCGATATAAAATTGCAAATTGTCCTGGATTTGCACCGTTATTTATTTTTTCCTTAATATCATTAATAATCATCGTTGCTTCTTCTTCTTCATCGTATGGAAAGAAGAAAGAAGGTACTTGATCGTAGTCATATTGAGCATGCATTGATTTTACAAAACGGTTTTTATTAGGCTTAATGACTTCGTTGGCCAATGATACAATCCCGTGGGTGGAACGATAGTTTTCACTTAAATGATAAATTGTAGATCCTTGGAAATGCTCTTTAAAATCTAAGATAAACCTGGGGTCACTTCCTCTAAACGCATAAATTGACTGGTCATCATCACCAACAGCCGTAATATTTTCTGTATGTTGAAAAAGGATTTTTAGAATATTGAATTGGATTTTATTAATATCTTGAAACTCATCCACTAATAAACATTTAAATCGATTTTGATAATGTAAAAGTAATTCATTATTTTCATTTAACATTTCAAAGCAACCGAGTAACATATCGTCAAAATCAAATTGCCCATTTTGCTTTTTTAATGATTCATAGCCTTCATAAAGAGAAGCGACCTGTTCTTCCCAAGCATCTTTTGATCTAATCTCATGTGGATAAACACAAGAGTTCTTCCATAAGCCGATTTGTTGAATAGCTTGATCGTATGCAAATGACTTTTCATCAATTTCAAGACTTCGACCAATTTGCTTTAACATGATCTCCTTTTGAAAATCCGATTTAATTAAACGGCTTGAATCCCATTTCGTACGATCAAATCGTAAAAGCATTTTATAGAAAATACTATGAAAGGTACCAATTTCCATCTGTTGAATAGGGTAACCAAGACCTTTCATTCTTTCTTTCATTTCTGCAGATGCTTTTGACGTGAATGTTACGAGCATCATTTCATGAGGAAGTATACCGCTATTCATTAAGTGCATTGCTCGAGTTGTTATGACTCGTGTTTTACCACTTCCGGCTCCAGCAAGTACAAGTAAAGGTGAACCGATATGTGTAACAGCATTCCATTGTTGAGAATCTAATGAAATTTGATTGATCACATAATCATCCGTCTTTTGTTCATTTATTTTATATGGTGGAATATTGTAAAAAGGTAGTCTGTTAATAAATTGATTTTCATCTGTTTTTTCGATTGTAGCTGTATTTGAAATCGATCGTTTAGTAGGTAGTTTAATAATACCATCATTAGTATTTTCGGTAGTAGAATGATTATTTTCAAATCTAGCAATGATTTCTTGCTCCAACTCTACGTTATGATTCATACATGCTAGATTTTGCTCTTTGTTTATATGATAAAAATGAGGAATATCATAAATAGTTAATGTGAAATTTAAGTTTTGATGGCAATTAACACATTTAACTTCCCCGCGAATACTGGCTTGATATATTTCCTCATATCTTGATCGAGGGAATTCTGGTAAATAGATTGATTGATTTTGATAGTTTGCAATTTTCATTATTTTCCCCCTTAAAATTAAAGCAGACTCATCTATGTTACCAAAAAGATTTGAGTACGAAAAGTGAATTTTAATGGGAAAAAAGTATCTTTTCATATGTATAGAACTAAATTCATTAGTAGGACCGTTGTTTGTTACATAGCCTCGTGTATAGTTTTTTAAAGCCCCATGAAAAAACTATGATTCAATTGAATCATAGTTTTTAGTGTGTTTAATTTAATTTTAGCTTCATTTCTGCGTGTGGAATGCCAGCTTCAAAAAAGATTTCGGAAGAGATTTTATAACCTAATTTTTCATAAAAAGGAATTGCAGATTCTTGTGCGTGTAAGACTAATTCATCTAAACCCTTTTCCTTAGCAGTTTTATGAATTAAGTACATAATTTCATTTCCAATTTTTTTTCCTCGATAGCTACTTAAAACGCAGATTCGCTGAACTTTTCCAGTCGATTCGATTAATCTAAGTCGACCTGCAGCAATCGGTTGTTCTCCATCGTATGAAACAAAATGGATACACTCTTCATCAAGGCCATCAAACTCCAAATCTCTTGAAATTTGTTGTTCTTCAACAAAAACTTCTACTCGAACTTTAAGAGCGTCGTTTATTTCTTGATCTGTTGCTGCTAATATTGTGCGAATGCTCATTTTTTTGCTCCTAATTTAAATGTTTCATACACTTCCCAAGCACCGTTTTCTAATTGGTAAACTAATTTAAAGTTATCTACTACTTCATTGTAACTAAATTGAATCATGCGTAACTGGCCTAGAATATCAGCAAACTCAGCATCTTGTAATTGCTGACCAATTGTAATATGCGGTACGAATGCATAATCTTTTATTTCTGGGAAAGCGCCAGTGTGCATTTTTTCATGAAGCTCTTTTAATGCTTCAACAGGTGTAACTTTTAAATAAATGACATTATTAACTGGTGCAAAAGAACTTACTTTATTAATTTCCAATTCAAATGGTTCAATTTGACTCGCAATTTCATTTAATTGTGAAATAATATTTGGAAGTTGATCTTCACTTAATTCGAATCCACTTCTTAATGTAACATGAGGAGAGATTAACGTATACGCTGGATCAAAACGTTTTCTATACTCATTAGCCTTTTCTTGAACGAAATTAGATGGGAAAAAAACAACGCCACATTTCATAAAATTACCTCCTGTTTGCGATACTTTATATTTTAATTTGAAAAAATTAACGAAAGAAAAATAACTAATTTTAATTATACCAAATTTTTTGAAAATAGCTAAGTTTCACGAATTATTTTGCTAAACTAATTTTTAATACGTCTTCAAGCTGCTTTTCCCAGTTAGTCCAAGTATGGTCCCCTTCATATTCTGAATAATGTAATTCTACAGGGAAGTTAGCTAAATAATCTTTTAATTGTAATCCACCTTTGACAAAATTAACCCATTGCTTACTTGGTGTAAAAACATTTTCTTCTTGTTTTCCAACAGTTTGAACAATAGAAAGAATTGAATTTAATTTTGTATTCTTTAAAAATTCTATAACATCGTCGTTCACAAATGGTGATTGCATAATGACTTGTCCAAATGTATTAGGATATGTAAATGCAGCTTGTAATGAAACAGTACCACCTAATGAATCGCCGATTAATGTTCTGCTATGGGCTAATCCAAGTAAAGGTAAATGATCATCTAAATATGGAAGTAATTCTTCAGCTAAAAAACGAATATAATTTTTTTGACCAGGTTGAGAAGGGTGGTATAGTTTAAAACGCTCCTCTGGTGAAGAATATGGTATTCCGACAATGATTGTCGGTTGAATTGAACCTTCTTTTGTTAATTTTTCAATTACACGATGAACTTTTCCTAAATTAAAATAGTCTTGTCCATCTTGGGCAATTAATAGGTGATGTTTTATTAACGGAGTGTACATGCTTGAATAGTATATTGTAAATGTAATTTCTTTTTTAATGTGTTCACTATATAGTGTATGTTCTTCTCTAGTACCATTTGTTTGAATCATAAAATGTCTCCTCTTCTTTTCCCTAGGATGATATAATTAGATGTTACTTCATACAAAAAATTTAGAAAAGTAAAATGTATTAAACGCTTACAAAATAAGTCGAAATAAGGTGAAACATGAGTAAAAAACAACCAAATGCAATGATGTCATTATTAATTTTGTCCATTATTGCAATTTCAACTTCAGCTATATTAGCTAAATGGACGAAAGCTTCTCCATCTGTTTTAAGCATGTATCGCCTCTGGTTTACATGTATATGGATGCTACCATTTGTATTGAAGCGAAAGAATGAATTAAAAGCTCTAAAAAAATCGCATTATAAATCATTCGCCTTAGGTGGATTAATGTTAGCTGTCCATTTTATTTTATGGTATGGTTCATTAGTTTTCACTTCTGTTGCGAGCTCAACGATCATATTAGCTCTTCAGCCTTTAGTTGCAATGATTCTTGGATTCTTTGTATTTAAAGAGCGAACGTCTATGCAATCTAAAA
The DNA here is from genome assembly GCF_002575105.1 of Bacillus sp. AFS053548. Lineage (NCBI taxonomy): Bacteria > Bacillati > Bacillota > Bacilli > Caryophanales > Bacillaceae > Bacillus > Bacillus sp. AFS053548. The sequence continues at coordinate 72,556 of NZ_NUHI01000001.1, forward strand.
TATGTATGATTATCGCTATTATTGGTGTATGTCTAATAGGATTCGGCGATATCGGATTAAGTATGTCAGCGTTTAAAGGTGATATTCTTTCATTTTTAAGTGTAATTGCTGCAGTACTCTATTTAATGGTTGGACAAACAACCGTAAAAAATACATCTCATTGGGTGTATAGTTTTTGGGTATTCGCATTTTCAGCAGCATTTTTAACAATCTATAATATCGTAACGATGGATAATTTCTTTGATTACCAATCAAAAGATTGGATCATATTTATTGCATCTGCCATTATTCCTTCATTAGCACATATTATAAATAACTATTTATTAAATTACGTAAATGCTACGACAATATCAATGAGTATACTTGGGGAACCAGTTGGTGCATCTATTTTAGCAGTTTTCCTTCTTCACGAAATGTTATCATCATTTCAGCTAGTTGGAGGTACGATCGTAATAGTGAGTGTATTCTTGTACCTATATCAACAACAAAAAGAAGTAACATCAATACAAGTTAAAACAGATAATTCTTCATCAGCTTAGATCAACTAATTAATTTAAAAAATTTCAAAAGACTTTCAAATCTTTCATATGGTTTGAAAGTTTTTTTGTTTTTCAACTAAAAATAGGTAGAATAGATAATAGCTATTAGAAAAATATTCCATAAACTTTTATCCAGCCAATTTAAAGGAGAAAAGATCTACTTATGAAAAAAAAGAAGAAAAAAGCCAAAAATCCTCTCCATTATATATTTATTTCATATATCATCATTACATTTTTATTTTCATTCTTATACTTTCTTCCATTTACGCGAATTTCGAATATAAGCTATATAGATAGTTTATTTGTTTCAACGAGTGCGATTAGTGTGACTGGGTTAACAACAGTAAACTTAGTTGAGACATTTAATGTTTGGGGAAAAATACTCTTAATGATCCAAATGGAAATTGGGGCAATCGGAATTGTTGTATTTATTAGTTATGGTTTTATGATACTCGGTATTCGAATTACGATTTCAAATTTACTAGTCGTATCAAAGGATCAAAATCAAAGTAGCATTAAATCAATTAAAAGATTAAGTTTGTCAGTTTTATATACATCCTTATTTTTTCAATTTATAGGTGGACTCTTTTTTTATAGTCAATTTAGAGGGAAATATGACACTGCATTAGAAACTTTATTAGTTACTGCTTTCCATTCAATAGCAAGTTTTACAAACACAGGTTTTGATTTATTTGGGAATAGTTTAATTTCGTTTCAAAAAAATAATTTAGTCTTAATCGTAACTGCTGCTTTAATTTTTATAGGTGGACTTGGATATCCGACGATTATGGAGTACATCTATAAATACAACAAGAAAAAATCTTTATTTACAAGGATTAATATGCGCCTGCATTTTTCGTTTATGATTCTTGGAACAATTGTATTTTGGCTTTTAGAAAGAGGCCATGCGTTTAAACATTTAAATTTTTTTGATCAACTAACAAATTCATTTTTTTTATCAGTAACGAGTCGAAATGGTGGATATGCACCTCTTGATATTGCAGAACTAACATTGCCTGCAATCTTAATACTTTTAGTGCTGATGTATATCGGTGGAGCTTCATCTAGTGCAGCAGGAGGGATTCGCTTAACAACAGTTTCAGTCTTAGCTGCAAAGATGTTTTCAGTCATTAAGTCACAGGACGATACAATTATTTTTAGAACAAGTGTAAAGAAAGAGGTTGTTGACCGTGCATTTGTTATTGCGATGAGCTTTATCATATTAATCACGGTTGCAACGATTATGATTTCGATTTTTGAACCGTTTCAGTTAGATTTAATTTTACTAGAGGCCATTTCGGCAATTACAAATACCGGATTATCATTAGGGATTACAACAAATATCCATAGTGTGTCAAAAATAATCTTAATATTACTAATGTTTATTGGAAGAATTGGGATCTTTACACTGATTTATTTCGTATTTAGGGTCGATAATCAAAGATTAAAATATGTTGAAAAAGACTTAGCAGTTGGGTAAGGAGGAGAGGATATATGCCTAAGCAATATTTGGTAATAGGTGCTGGACGTTTTGGTCGAGGAATTGTAAAAGAGTTTGATCGATTAGGTCATGAAGTTGTTGTTTGTGATAAAGATAAAAAGACATTAGAGCAATTAGAAGAGTACACAGAATATGCAGTAATCGGCGATTTGCGTGAAGAGTCTATACTAGAGGATTTAAATGTAAGTCAATTTGATGCAGTATTTGTAGCGATTGGAACGGATTCTTTAGCCTCTATCTTAATTACGAATAGATTGACAGAGAGAAAAGTAAAAAGAATTATTTGTAAAGCAAATAATCGTGAAGTTGGTGGGATTTTAGAAAGTATTGGAGCGGATTTAGTAATCTATCCAGAAGAGGAAGCTGGACATAAAGCAGCACGTATGGAAGCGATGAGTGGAATAATCGAATACATCGAAATTACAAAAAATATTGCAGGAGTTGAAACGGTCATCCCTGAAAAATTGGTTGGCAAAACATTAAGAGAAATGAGCTTTTCAATGAAATATGGCATAACGGTTGTCCTAATCATCCGTGACGGTGAGCCGATGGTATCGCAAATTGGAGACGTAGTTTTTCAAAGTGGGGATTTAATTTTTATTGTAGGAGAAAAATCAAAAATAGAATTGTTTAAGAAGAAAGTTGGATAAATCTAATTAGGGCTCAATTACAATTACCTATTTGGAACGTTTAAACGTCATAGTTGAATATACTAATCCTAAATGACTAATCAAGGATTGGTGTTTTATAATGAGCCAAGTTATGGAGGTTATTGGGGCATGGGTGAATGCAATTGGAACACTCAGTTCAGCAATTAGTAGTACACCCATGAGAGGATTAAAAGGAGATAACCGAAAAAGTTGGGAGGATTTAAGCTTTCATCTAGATTTCGGTGGAAATACCTTTCAAGCGATTGGTAATATAATAGAAGCTTTTTTAGGCGAACCTAGTGTAATAGAAGATGCAGGTGAAATTATCCAAGCTTCAGGTAATGTCACTGTATTATTTAGTTTATTAGCTGCAGAAGCAGAGGAAGAAAAAGAAGAAGGAGAAAAAGATGCAGATCGAGCGATAAAGTTAAATATTACTGGGAATGCCCAACAAGCTTTTGGTGGATTAATCGCAGCCCTTGATGAAGTAAGTTCAGAGGATTTTGATGTATCCGGTTTTATGGGGAATTTTTTACAAGCGATTGGAAATACATTACAAGTATTGGCTGGTTTGGTAGAGCTTGAAATTGAAGATTTAAAAGACTATTTAGAAGAAACCGGGCAAGAAGAGCAACCTAGCGATTTATCAGATGGAGTCATATTTGACGTACTTCAAGAATATCATGGCAGTGCGCCAGTGTCTGAGGCTAGTGAATTATCGGATGGAATTATTTTTGATGATGTACAAGAATATACTGGAAGATTGCCAGAGGATGATACTGTTGAACTTACAAATGAAATTGAAGTTCATAATGAAAACATACGATCAACCGAATCTTCTAATGAAGAAATATTGAATGAAATAGAATATCTTTTTGGTAGAATACCAGATTACGAACCGTTTGAAACACAAGATGATCCGATTTCAAGTCAACAAGATGAATCGATTTCTAGCGAACAAGGCGGGCCAAGTGATCTGTCAGATGGGGTCATTTTTAATGTACTCCAACAATATGAAGAAGAAACTGAAACAAACCCATTAGTTAAGGAATACGAAGAATTAGCATTACTATTAAAATATAGTGGAAGTTGGATTCAAGCTGGTGGTTCAATCGTATCCGTTTACTCTGAACAAAAAGAGTTATTTAATTCTAATGCTGAACAAAAAGAGCAAGAGAAACAAGAACTAGAAGAGAACAAAAACCCTAGAAGAAGAAATAGAAGGAAAAAATCGGTGGAAAATAAGGTCGAATCAAATCATGAGAAAAGCAAAACTTCGGAATATACAGAAATAAAGAAAAAGAGCTAACAAAAATAAGCTATAGTGTGGATGTTAGTTCTAGATACATAGATCGTAGAATAAAGCCATTCCTTAAAGGTGCATAAAATGAACATGTAGGAAAGAATACAAGATTTTTTTGCAGTGCTTGAATATTTACAAAGGCAACAAAATATTAAATTGTGATTTTTGGAAATTTTGATTACATAATAGGCAAACAGGAAAATATTAATAATAAAGAGAGTGTACCTTCACCATTTTTGGTTAAGGAATATTAATATTTAACTATTGGAGAGATCGCCTATGAAAAGTAGAATGATTAAAATCGTTAAAAACTATAAAGTTCAGACATTTGTATTTGGTGTGGGTGTTCTACTATTGTTCTTAACAATTGTGGTTGGTAGTATTCTATTAAGCAATATACCAAGAGACAAAGATTTGAGATGGAAAGATTTAATGCATTCAATAAACGAAATAGAAGCGAACTCGAATAGATGAGCATTTTTCAAAAAAATTGAAAAATACATTCTAATGGACTTATATTCTAAATTTTTTGTTAAATATTGGTTGAAGAGTAGTAGACAAAACAGTATAATAGACTTAATTAGAGAGAATTATTTCTCTTGTATATTACGATTCCATAGCTCAGCTGGGAGAGCACTACCTTGACAGGGTAGGGGTCGCTGGTTCAAGTCCAGTTGGAATCATACTCAATAGGTATATCAAGGGTTTTGCTATCGTTTTGCACCCTGAGTAAGAAAGTGGTCGATATAAGACCCTATTCTTACAATTTAGACCACTAACCTTCTTAAAATAATTGAAGGAAGTGGTCTTTTTTATGTTATTGAAATTTGCTATTCAAGATTTTAAAGATGACAGAGAGTTTAAAAATCTGTCCGAACAAACAATTAAAACGTATATGTTTCATTTAAAAGAGTTCCAAATTTTTTGTGCTGAAAAGGAAATTCTTAATGTTGAAGATGTAACAACTAACACAATAAAATCTTACTTCATTTTCTGCATGAAATCGAAAAGAAATAATCCAGTTACAATCAACACTAAAATTAAAAATCTAAAAGCATTTTACAACTATATGGTTGAAAGTGGGATTATTTCAGAAAAATCTAATCCAATGATTAAGATAGAGAAAGCTAAGACGGACACTAAAATTGAAGTATTTAGCGATAATCACATTAAACAGATGTTGAATTATTATAGAAGATTAAAGGGTAGGGAACATTCTTTTTATGCTTATAGAGATTACACTCTAATTCTTACTTTACTAGGTAGTGGAATGCGATTAGGTGAACTATGTAATCTCACATGGAAAGAAATTGATTTAATAACTGGGACTATTATTGTTTTTGGTAAAAATCGTACACAAGCAAGCATTCCAATTACGGATAAATTAGTGAAGGAACTTGCAGAATACAAGGTCTTTTGTCAGCAATACTTTTCAGAAATATCTGACCATGTATTTATAAATAGAGAAAATAAACCTATGACAGCTAATGCTGTTAAAAATGTTTTTAAACGTTTAAAGGTAATCATGAATTTCAAAGATGTTAGATTATCAGCACACACTTTCAGACATACATTTGCACACAGATTCTTAATGAATGGTGGAGATGTATTTACACTTCAAAAGATGTTGCGTCATAGTAACTTGAAGATGACAGAGAAGTATCTTGCAATATGGGGTACAGCGTTAAGAGAACAAAATGATAAATACAATCCTTTAAATTCTCTAGACTTATAACTTGTATTGGAATACATGAAAGAGGCTTATGATGAGTTAACTGACAATGGTGTACACTACATTCCAGAAGTGCCTAAAAAAGAGGTTGTCTAATTAGACAACCTTTAGGAACTCTTATCTAACTAATGCACCCGTTAGTTGAAGAACAACTCGTAGTTCTAAGTAGAAGGAGCCTCTTTAAAATCACTCTTTTATTATTTTAGCATCGAAGTGGAATATTTTTTCCTTAAAATGTGCTTAAAAAAGACAAATACATTTTCTTTCTAAATATCTTCTGTCTTTGTTAATTCCATAAACTTTTTACTATTTCTTAATAATTCCATTATTCTGTTCCAATCAGGAATTTTTCTTAAATCTAAACTATTTAGAGCTTCAGTATGGACGGTTTCCATTGAAAAATAATTTAATGTTTTAAGTAGTAAAAGTGATGGATTAAAAGCAACATGAATCAATTTTGATAATGGTTTCTTGTACTTTACACAAAAGTCTCGTATATTTAGGAAATCTTTATCGGGATTTAATGTTAATACATTATTGTTATCATCAATAAAGGCATAAACTGATTTTGACGCCGGATGACACAACTCACATAGCTCTGACCAACAATGATAAAATGATGGTAGACCGTCCCTACTTAAATCATTAATATATTGAGTTGCTGTCTTAGCTATATGACTGTCAGGGACTACATTTCTAGCATTTATATTTATGTATCTAGCATGTGTGAAAGAAATTAACACTTTCTCTAATTCTGTAGATTCACAATACACATCCTTTTCTAGATGTAAACATTCTTCAATATCCTTATGATATTGAGCAATCGTTTTAGAGACACGTTTCAATGCATCATAGGAATCAGTTGCAGATTCGATTAGTCCTCTCATATTAGCAGCAAACGAAAAAAAGTTTTCCTCTTTAATTGAATTAAGAACCCCATTAGCCCATCTTTGATTCCTTAATAAACTGGTGGATGCTGCCCAGTGACATCTCATCAACATTTCACACCAATAAATACTAGTGGCTGATTTAACATCTTCTTCCCTAATATTGGCGAAAACATCTTCTTTAATAAAAAAATAAGAGTAGTTAACGTTATTTAATGAAGAGCAGATAGTATTTATTAGCTCAATTTCCACCTCATGTTCCTTTCCATATGGAAATACTTCATTTTTTAAAACCATTTCTTCTCCACCTATTCTAAATTTATTTATATATTTTTATGCTACTGTTAACATATTCCTCTATTTTATGTTTTTCCCTTCTAATACTAACCTGCCAGTTAGTTGAATAAGAAAATCAACAATCTAATTTAACAGACCTTTATTTAAATAACCATTATTTAATTTTATATTTATTCATTTTAAAATAATGAAAAAACCCATATTATATGTGTGAAGGTGCGTAGAGGTATTTTCGTTCGGATAATGTATTTTCATTTGAATATACCCCCACCCCTGATTTTTTTGGGAGAATTATTTTAATAATAAATTTAAGTTTAATAGTGATTAAACAGGATAATAAAGACCGTTCATACCGGGCTTAAATTGGTTAAACAAAGGTATAGGGAATAGGGGATTTACTTTATAGTTCCGATAACATGAATTATGGGAATAAATTAAGTGTTATTCCTTCCTAAATACTGATTATGTTTGTTCACATAATTGTATATTGTGAGTTACATATAAAGTAAGTTAATATGATTACTTCCATTACTTTTAGCATCCCCCCACGCCCATGAACAATAATTAGGATAAATAAAACGTTATTTACCTATATGTTTTAGAATATTACTTCTTGTACATCTCTTATATATAGCCATTTATCGAAATAGGAGGTACTTTCGTCATAACGAAATCGGTTGCCAAGCCTTCACGAAAACACCCTATTATAGTTATTAAAAGTTAATAATCCAATTGTTTACTAATTTTTAATCCTTTGGGAGAGTTACAATGTACTGACTAACAGGAAAAAGACTGTTAGTTTTTGGAGAAGGCTGTTTGTACTATCTCCAATATCACTTGATGTCCTTTAAATTGGACTATATTAGTCATAACTAATACAGGGGTACACGCAGGACTAATACATGTAAGACATCCAAATCTTTATAAAGAAATACCCTAGACAAGTAGTAAGAAAGTGCTCCCAACATAATCAAATAATTGATTCTAACACACTCTCTAGTGGTTCTAGGGGGTGTGTTTTTTTTTTATTAAGTATTAATAGAAAAAAGTGCAAATTTTAGGGCTTTAAATCTTAAATATATACTATATGGCAGAACTAAAGAATGCCAATAGCATAATCCAAGGCACTTTAGGAAGTTTATGTATACGAGATATGAAAATCACTTCTTCTTTTCTTATCTCACTAACTCCTCTATTTTCTTAATGGGAACGGGGTACCTTCCTTCACTCCGTTCCTATACGTGCTAATTATTATTTATTTAGGGGGTTTTCAGAGTATGGGCGTTTTTATAAATTTACAAACAGAGATTGAGGTACAAGAGCACTTTGAAGAATATGGAATGGAGATGGTAAAGGGTAGAAATAAGGTTGTTTTAAACAAGAATTATGATAGATATTATCTTGATTTAGGTTCATTTGCATTATCAATAGGAATCAGTATTAATCAACTATTAGAGTCAATCAATTACATTCCGACTACTGGAGAATACCTAGCTTTTTACAAGAATGAGCAGCATAAACCTATTAGAGTTTTAGAGTTTACTGGATTAAATGAATTAATAAGAGGATTGAAAGCACTTGGTTTTAATCTTGACCTTTTAAAAACTATTCGTGACCAGTGCTATAAATTACATGAACAAATAAAAGAAAAGGAGTAATTGATTATGGAGAAGACTAAGCAAACGAGTATTCATTTAGAGGAAATTCATATTAAATATTTGTCGCTTATGAGTGTAATTTCAGGGCTCAATAAGTCGCAATACTTAAGAGAATTACTAGATAGTGATATGTTAGAAAATGAAGAAATTGTTAAGACATATGAAAAAATTTTATATTAAGTTGGATGGAGTTTTGAAGCTGAGGGTTTTTCCAAAAATAAACCCCAAGGTTAGCTGAGCCGATGCAGAAAATTAGCAGTTGCCGTATAAGTAATATCGGGTGATTGAGAGATTCAGCACTCTTGCAATATTACTTGAATGATTCGGTGATGTGATGAGTTTAACGCATTCTCATGTAAATAAAAAATGAGCGGGGTGGAGCGTTCCTTAGTACCTAAGTCGCAATCATAAAATAATATCGTCAAGGCTCAAATGAGACGATTCTTATAATTAAGTTTTTATGTTTTTTGAGTATATAGGGGAAATTATGTCTAAATGTTATTTAAATTCTTTCTTTAATCAAAGTTCATTGGGGGGATCAGTTAGAAATTGAACTTTGATTCAATCTTATTGATTTAAATTTAGCGAACAAGATTGAATAGGATTTAAGATATTAAGTAATTAATTATCATAAGCAAAGGATAAGTATTGATTATGTAAAACATAAAAAATTAATTAATAATATAAACAAAGTACCTTTGAAATTAGATAGAAATTAACTTTGTTCAAACTTGATGATGAATTAATAAATACTACAAGATTAATATAATGGAATAAAAATATATTGATTATGTTAGTCTTTACAAAAGTAAAGAATATATTTTTAATTCACTACTATTAAAACATAGTGCGCTTACATAGCAATTTTTAGTATAAAATTAAAAACACTTAGAAGGATTCTCCTAAGTGTTTATTTTATATTTAATACAACTGTTCTAAAATAGTTCTAATTGCAATTACAAAATCGCTCTTATCCTTTTTTACTTTAATACCTATTGGTATTAAATTTTTATCAAATAATTCTTCCGCGTCAAATGGGTGTAGATTTGGGACTAGAATAAAATGTCCACCACCGATATGGTTAGTTATTTTTTCATATAAATCCTTAAAATAATCATCTTGAAACGAAAAACCAATAAATAATAATTTTTTATTACCCATTATTGAAGTAAGTACATGTTTAATTTTTTCAGAACCGTATAATTCATCATAGTCCTCTTTGGTTACTATCATACTGTTTATTTCATCCACATTTCCATGTAAATGTATGGCTCTTGGTTGGTTCTCATCAATTAAATCTTGTACATCATCAATTGCTTGAAGATTTTTTGGTAAAACTAGGTCGTCTAGATAATTTCTTAGATAGTCAGAAATTATATTGTCATAATTAGTAGTTAAAATAAATTGGGAATTAAGTTTTAAAAGGTCATTAATATTATGTAAATTATTATTCGGTGGTTTTTGATAACTTTTCTTAATAATATCTTTAATTTCCTTTTTTATTAACGATTCTTTTTTATAATAGCCTGAGTATCTTTTTAAAAATGTTAATGCTCGAAGATAATCTCCTCGCTCGATAAGTTTATTATATTGGATTTTATTTTCGTCTATTAATCCTTTTTCTAGTCCTTGTAATAGTTGTCCCCAATTTGGTAATTTGAATGGTACAGAGACCCCTGCTCCTACAAAAGGAATTATTCTGTGTGAATTTTCTTTTAATTTGGTAAGGTTGATATAAAAATCGTCAAAAAGGTATTGCTTTAATTGATTGTCTTTAGCTTTTTTAACCAACTCAAGAAAATTTGAATTTAGCTTGTATGTCTCTCTTATGATATGGTTATTCTGAAAATCTTTTAAAATTTCCCCACAGAATGTACATTGTTCATTAAGACTAACTGCATATTCAATGCTTTCAAGTTTTTGACATTCATATGAGAAATATTTTGATATCAAGTTTTCTTTTAGTAATTCAGTTAAAATTGGTTCAATAATTTCACTACCAAACCCATAGTGTTCAAGGCGTTGTTTTACAAAAATTTCATCTTTAACTACATCAGCAATGATATTAAGTTTATCAAAAGCTTCATTATCACTAAGGTGTAATTTAAGGCTTACGTTTTTTATCAATTGTTCCAATGACATAATGAATAATCTCCTTATTTAATGGATTAGAAGGAAGAAAAACAATTCTAAACTGCTTTTTAGTTGAATAGATTGTTGTTTGTATTACATCAGTATCCTTATCATTAAGAAATTTATAATCTTTAAACCATGAAATAGACCAATTATCTAGTCCTAAGGCCTGTTCAAAGTTGAAATAAAGACTATGAAACATATCTGATGCAGAAACAGGATGTTTTGCATTGGATGTTTGAGTCGAACTTTTACTTAACTTTGATGATGTAAATTTTATTCGAGTAGGATATCCAGGCATCTTTAACCCTTTAGCTTTTTTTACGAGGTCTTTTGACTTTATTTTTTGTTCCATATAATAAGACAATAATAAAGATTTTATTTTTTTGCCTAAATCCATTTTATCTGTAGGACTTAAACTTCCGTCTCCATTGAACAAAACATTGTTAAAAGTTTTAACACTTTGGTCAACTTCAGTTTTGGTACGCTTATCTATTTCTAAACGTATATCACTAAGGAGCAAGTCATCCAAATTTTTACAGAAGTTGTACATTCCTTTTCTATCATCTTCTACATTAGGTTCATCAATAACAATCCCTAATTTTAAGAACACTTTATTTATTGCACTATTATGTAATTGGTGGATGGTTGTGTCGGTTTCTTCGGATTGTTTTTTAAGGCCATTAATATTTCTAATCATTGTAAGTACATTACCTTTAACAAAATCAATTTCGATTCCAGCTATAAAAAAAGTGATTTTATTTCGGATAGGTACAACTTCAACAAATATAAATCTTGCATTAGTAACTTTGCCTTCTTTTTCTTCGAAATCGTAACCTGCTAAAAAAGTAGAGTCAGGCTTTGTAATATTTAATACATCCATTAAATAAAATCCCTTTTCACTCATATCCTTGTGAAAGGTTACTGAAGTTGATTCATGATTAATATCCTTTATCAGTTCTTTAATATTCCCTTTAAAGGAATTAGTATCTAAATTAGGATGCGATGAAATTTTATCTATAAAGATGTTTTTAAGATGGCTGTAAAGAATATTATCAAAAAATATTTTTCCGATTTCATTTATTTGCTTTGGGAAAGTTAAAACCAAATACTCATATAATTTTGGAAAATCATATTCTTTTACATCTTTAGGAAGTTTAAATTTGGAAAATATTGAACTTTTGAAAGTCGGGACATCTATAAATTCGATAAATTTATGTCCATTAAAAATATATAAAGATTCTTCTGCCTTCATTATAATTTCCCCCTTAGGAAAATTATAAATCATTAGTTAAACTTTGTAATAAAATTTTGTTCTTAAAAAAGTATGATAACTTATATTTTTATAGAATATTAATAAATAAGTTTACAGTTATTCCTGAAAAAAACAAATTTATTATCTTCTTTGCCGTACAACTTAAATTTCATAAAAGGAGTTTAAAAATTGCAGTTATGATGTGATACAATTGAACTAGTTAAATTAAATTGTCTAAATAGTTTACGGGGGTGATAATTCCTTATGAACAAACAAAAATTAACCGAACGTGATATTTGCACAAAATATATTACTCCATCCATTCTAAGCTCTGGTTGGGATTTACATAAACAAGTTCGTGAAGAATACCAAATTACAGATGGAAGAATTATTGTACGTGGTAGCCTTGTTACTAGAGGGGCTAAAAAACGTGCCGATTATGTATTATTTTATAAATCGAACATACCAATTGCAGTGATTGAAGCTAAGGATAATAACCATTCAGTGGGGCATGGTATCCAACAAGCAATTGGTTATGGGGAAATGCTAAAGGTACCATTTGTTTATTCCTCAAATGGGGATGGTTTCGTTGAGCATGACTTATTGACAGGGAAAGAGCGGAATCTAAATATAAATGAATTTCCAAGTCCCGAGCAATTATGGAATCGTTACAAGCAGCACAACAAAATCGACCATCAAGAAGAAGAGTTAATTACGGAGCCATATTATTTTCAACTTGGTGACAAAACACCTCGTTACTATCAAATGAACGCAGTAAATGAAACTATTAAAGCTGTGGCTAAAGGTCAAAACAGAGTATTACTAGTTATGGCGACTGGAACGGGCAAGACGTATACCGCTTTTCAAATCATTTATCGTTTATGGAAGGCAAGAAAAGCTAAACGTATTTTATTTTTAGCCGACCGAAATATTTTATTAGACCAAACAATGAATCAAGATTTTAAACCATTTAAGTCTGTTATGATGAAAATAAAAGACCGTAAAATAAATACAAGTTATGAAGTGTATACGGGTCTATATCAATCTATAACAGGACCTAATGAACAGGATAAAATTTACAAACAAGTTCCTCCATCGTTTTTCGACTTAATAGTAATAGATGAATGCCATCGTGGTTCCGCAAAAGAAGATTCTCAATGGAGAGAAATTATTGAGTATTTTTCAGAGGCAGTACAAGTAGGACTTACAGCAACACCAAAAGAGACCACAGAGGTTTCAAATATTGGCTATTTCGGTGAACCTATTTATACTTATTCACTAAAACAAGGGATTGAAGATGGGTTTCTAGCGCCATATAAAGTATATCGTTATGGATTGGATAAGGATTTAATGGGTTTTAGACCTAAAAAAGGGCAACTTGATAAAGAAGGTCACATTATCGAAGATAGAATATATAACACTATGGATTTTGACACAAATTTAGTGTTAGAAAAACGAACAGAACTAGTTGCTAAAGTTATCTCAGATTTTCTTAAAAAGCAAGATAGATTTATGAAAACAATCGTTTTTTGTATTGATATTGAACATGCTGAACGAATGCGCCAAGCATTAGTAAATGAAAATAGTGATTTAGTAAAAGAAGATTCAAGATATGTTATGAAAATCACTGGTGATGATAACGAAGGTAAAGCTCAATTAGATAATTTTATTGACCCTAATAGTAAGTACCCAACTATTGTAACTACATCGAAATTACTTACAACAGGTGTTGATGCCAAAACATGTAAAGTAGTTGCAATAGATTCTCGTATTGAATCTATGATTGAATTTAAGCAAATTATAGGTCGTGGAACAAGAATTAATGAAAAGCATGATAAATTGTATTTTAATTTGTTGGATTTTCGTGATGTTTCTAATAAATTTGCTGACCCTGATTTTGACGGGGATCCAATCCCCGTCGTTGATGGTGGGGATGACGATGAAGGCAAAGGTGGTAAAGGAAAACCCGGCAATAATGGTATTGGTAATAATGACGATGATGGTACAGACGATGAAGGCGATGAAAATGAGCCAAGAAGAAAAGTTTATGTAAACGACGTTGAAGTAATATTATTACATGAACGAGTTCAATACTATGATAAAGATGGTAAGCTAGTAACAGAGTCGCTAAAAGATTTTTCTAAACGAAATATATTAGAAGAATTTGCTGACTTAAATGTTTTCTTAAAACGATGGAACTCAGAGGAGCGAAAAGAAGCGATTATTGAGGAACTAAAGGAACATGGTGTCATTTTAGATGCTTTGCGAGAAGAAACAGGTTTACATGAAGTTGATGATTTTGATTTGATTTGCCATATTGCTTATGAAATGAAACCATTGACAAGGCAAGAACGTGCTAACAATGTAAAAAAAAGGAATTATTTTGGTAAGTACTCCGAAGTAGCACAAAAAGTACTTAATAATCTACTAATAAAATACATGAATGAAGGTGTCTATAATTTAGACGATGCAAAAGTTTTACGACTTGAACCATTCCAAGAAATTGGAAAACCAAAAGATTTAATACAAGCGTTTGGTGGAAAAGATGGTTGGCATAAAGCAATAAAAGAGCTCGAAAAAGAATTGTATGACATCAGTTAAATTGATGATTGGAGCACATGTTGATATAAAAGTGTGTTCCAATTTTTTTGGATATTTATATAGAAATTATAGTATTATACTATGAATATTGTTGATTAATTGGAGGATTGAATAGATGTCTATTACAAATTTTATTAAATCTATACAGGATATAATGAGGCAAGACCCTGGAGTTGACGGAGATGCCCAGCGTATTTCTCAATTGGTTTGGATGCTATTCCTAAAAATATATGACGCGAAAGAAGAAGAAGAATGGGAAGTATTTGAAGACGATTATGTTTCTATCATTCCAGAAGGACTAAAATGGCGTGATTGGGCAAAAGCAGATGAAGAAACAGGACAAGCAATGACAGGTGAAGAGCTTGTTGAATTTATAAATGAAAAATTATTTCCTGCATTAAAAGATTTAGAAATTGATGAAACAACAAAAGAACGGTCTGCTTTGGTTAAATACGTGTTTGAAGATGCTTATAACTATATGAAAAATGGTACATTAATTCGCCAAGTAATTGATGTAATAGATAGTATTGATTTTGGTTCTTATGAAGAACGTCATGCTTTTAATGATATTTACGAAACTATTTTGAAGGATTTACAAAGTGCCGGGAATGCAGGTGAATATTATACGC
This sequence comes from Bacillus sp. AFS053548, assembly GCF_002575105.1. Taxonomy (NCBI): domain Bacteria; kingdom Bacillati; phylum Bacillota; class Bacilli; order Caryophanales; family Bacillaceae; genus Bacillus; species Bacillus sp. AFS053548. The sequence goes on from NZ_NUHI01000001.1 coordinate 87,741, forward strand.
CACGTGCTGTTACCGAATTTATTGTTGAAATGTTAGACCCGAAAGTAGGGGAAACGTTTGCTGACTTTGCATGTGGAACAGGTGGGTTTTTAACTTGTGCTTTAGAACACATGAAAAAGCAACCAGAATATAAACTTACGGGTGGAGAAGAAGCTGTATTTAATGGTTTAATTGGTATCGAAAAGAAGCCAATGCCACATTTGTTAGCAGTAACAAACCTAATTCTACATGGTGTAGATGCTCCTAAAATTAAGCGTGACAACTCATTAGAAATTGATACTAGGGATATTTCAGATGACCAGAAAGTTGATAAAATTGGAATGAACCCTCCTTTTGGTGGAATAGAGGAAAAGTCTGTTCAAACTAACTTTAAAAAAGAGTACCAAACTTCTGAAACAGCAGATTTATTCATGGTTATGATTATGGAACGATTAAATGAAAATGGTAAAGCTGGGGTAGTTTTGCCTGATGGTTTCTTATTTGGAACAGAAGGTGTAAAAAGAAATATTAAAGAGAAGTTGTTAAGAGAATTTAACCTACATACTATTGTTCGATTACCGAACGGTGTTTTTTCACCATATACAGGAATTACAACAAATTTACTTTTCTTTGATAAAACAGGTTCAACTAAAGAAGTTTGGTATTATGAACATCAGCTACCAGAAGGATATAAAAATTATACCAAGACGAAACCAATTCGTTATGAAGAATTTGAAATAGAGAAGCAGTGGTGGAACAAGCGTGTTATAAATGAATATGCTTGGAAAATTACTTTTGATGAAATTAAAACAAGAAATTACAACTTGGATATCAGGAATCCTTTTAACAAAGAAGAAGAACTACTAAACCCAAATATTTCTTTGCAAAAGTATCAAGAATCTGTTGAACGAGTAAAAGCAACAAAGCAACGTCTTTTTGAAGAATTGTCTGCTATTGTGAGGGGAGTGTAAAGCATGGATTCATTGTTAGAACACTTCCATATAGCTGTAACCACAGAATCAGATGTAAAACAGTTGAAGAAGTTAATCCTGCACCTAGCTTTTCGAGGAGAATTGGTAGAGCAAAACCAAAGTGATGAGCCTGCTAAGGAACTACTAAACAAAATTGAAGAAAAAAAAGAATTTCTTATTAAGGAAAAACTGTTGAAAATGAAAAAGTTTTTACCTGTTGACAAAGCAAAATTTAATCATGTCCCAACATGGGAATACGTTAAATTAGGTGTAGTGGCAAAAGTAGCTGGCGGTAGTGGATTTCCTTTAGAATTTCAAGGGAAGTTAAAAGGTGATTATCCTTTCTTTAAGGTTGGTGACTTGTCTAGAACAATAGGTAAGTTCGCTTATCAAGCAGAAAACTGGTTAGACAAAGACGATTTATCAAAAAAGAACTTCAACCTCTTCGAAGAGGGAACTATAGTTTTTCCAAAAATAGGTGGGGCTTTACTTACTAATAACAGAAAGATATTACGCACAAAAGCTATTATAGACAATAATTGTATGGGGGTGACCCCTTTTGTTGATTCAATGGAGGAGTTTTTCTTCCTATTTCTGACTACAATTGATATGGCTGATTATGCTGTAGGGACTTCTATCCCTTCTGTTTCCCAGTCTACTGTAGAAAATCTTGTTCTTCCTATTCCACCTATAGAAGAACAAAAACGTATCATTAAAAAAATTGGAGATTTATTTGCGATTTGTGATAGATTGGAAGAAGAAATTAAGCAGAAAGAGCAAGCATCTAATATTATGAACAATAGTGTGTTTGCAAGGATTGAAAATTATAAAAGCACTTCACAATTAGAAGATTTACAATTTGCTATTCAAAACATGGAGTTCCTTTTTAATAAGAAAGAGGATATCGATTTGTTACGTAACAGTATTTTGACTCTAGCTGTACAAGGTAAATTAGTAGAGCAAGATGTGGATGATGAACAAGTAAGTATTCTTTTAGAAAAAATAAAAAAAGAGAAGGAACAATTAATTAAAGAAAAAAAAATTAAGAAAGAGCAACCTTTAACTCAAATAATAGACGAAGAGCAACCTTTTGACTTGCCTAGAGGATGGGAATGGATAAGATTAGGGGATATTATTTATTCAACGGATGCAGGCAAAAGTCCAAAATGTAATGATGAACCTACTATGGGAGATAATTGGGGAGTAATTAAAACAACAGCTATACAGAAAGGCAACTTTTTAGAATCCCATAATAAAGTATTGCCGCAAGATTTCGGTATAAGTGAATCTTATGTAATAAAAAAAGGAGATGTACTTATAACAAGAGCAGGGCCTAAAAATAGGGTTGGGATAGTTTGCTGTGTTGAAAATATTACGAAAAATTTAATTTTATCAGACAAAACAATAAGGCTCAGTTTGCCAAATAATTTGGTATTGAATAGATATATCTCATTGGCACTAAATAGCCCATCGATTAGACCATTTATTGAATCTAAGATGACGGGGATGGCAGAATCGCAAGTAAATATTTCTCAAAATAATATGAGATTGTTTGTTATTCCACTGCCACCTCTTAATGAGCAAAAACGTATTAGTGAGAAGGTAGACAAACTAATGACATTTTGTAATGAATTAGAAGTAAATATAGAGCAGTCTAGAAAAGAAAGGGAAAATCTAATGAAGGCTGTTTTACAGGAAGCTTTTAAAGTAAAAGAAGAAGTATTAAGTTAATATTAAATCAGTTTTAAGATATATCATAAAATGAGACTAGCCCTTCTCTAAGGAGAGGGGCATAGTTGTAAATATGTCAAAAAAGTTTTTTTGATACTTAACTGTTACTAGCCTCTAACCAATCCTTAATTAACTCTCTCCAAATTTCTCTATTTTGAACATGAAGGTTTTCAGTGTTTATTCTTCCTGCTGAAGTATGATGGTTTTCACAAAGTGGCATAAGATTAAAAGCATCATCAACATTAAATGAAACGAAATTTCTATATCGTTTTGGAATAATATGATGAATATCAATGTTTTCATCGGTACAACCTTCAATATAACATTTTTCTGTTATTATACCGACATTGTTAAGAATAGCACGCAGTTCATTGGTAGTTGCATTCTTTTCTTTAGGTAGAACTTTACATGAACGAACCAATTCTTGGATTACTGACTTTTTATCTTTAAAAATATGTTTATAGGTGTGACAGCCTAATCCATAAAGGTCAAGCTCTTTCTTTGTTAGAAATGAGTTCATCAAAGATGTGTTCATTAAAAACTCCTCTTCTAAGCCTAATTTCTTTTCAAGAATCCACCTTAAATCACGAATATAAGTTTTCTTTGTAAAATATTCCTTCGTTTCATTGGAATGTGGGAATTGAAAAGGTTTAAATTCATTGGGATATGCCTTGCATACCAAAAAAGCCACTGCCGAAAAGAACCTGAAATATGGGTCTGATTTCTTCTTTGTTTCTCCGTATTTGAGAATAGGGTATAATCCATTTTTTTTGAAGTGCTCAGCTCTAATGGTTTTCGGTAATAAGTCATCTATATGCAATACCAATTTTTCTTCGACTAACCATCTAGTTTTATTTAATACCTCTTCCTCCGAATAATCGCTGGTGTTTCTTTGCTTTTTTAAAAAGTTGAAACGCTGACGAATTTGACTAAACTGTGAAGTGCTTAATCCTAGTTTTACTTGAATCTCTTCTATTGGCATTTTATCAATATTCTTGATGATGTACTGCATTTCAATTGGTTGAATTTCTTCTAAATATCCTTTTTTTCTTAACCAATTACAAAGTAGTATTACATCAACATTAAGTTTCTTAGCAATCATTTGAATAGGCAATCTATTGAAGTTTTCCTGTATAAATAATTCATCCATGTATTTTAACCACCTTCATTAAATTTACATATAAATGAGCAACTATTATTAAGTATGATTACCTAAAAAGGTGAAATTATGTGAAGGTAAAATAATAGCGGGGAAAATAGATATGAAAAGTAAAGTGAAAGAAGTTTTATCCTGAGAAGTGTTTAGTGCTAATTAAACTTGACCAATTTTAGAGACCACTTTACAATTGTAAGTGTGAAAATTAGAAGGTTAGTGGTCAATAATTATTGTGTTTAGTAAAAACCTTCAGAAACCTATGTATATTACGATTCCATAGCTCAGCTGGGAGAGCACTACCTTGACAGGGTAGGGGTCGCTGGTTCAAGTCCAGTTGGGATCATAAAGATGAGAAGGCTCAAACCTAAGTATATTAAGGGTTTGGGCTTTTTCTTTGTTTTCAATTATTACCATTTTTTGTAATGAATATTATTCATTGCACAAAGACTGCACAGAAACTTCACATGTATATTAATTTAAACCAAATTTTTCATCAAATCGATTAGCTGTATTTTTCTGCATTTCTTCATTTGAATGTGAGTAAATACCAAGTGTTGTTTCAACTCTTGAGTGGCCCAATCTCTCGCTCACAATTTTAGGGTTCTCAGGACATAAGCTGTTTTGAAACAGAGTTTGAATTTATTAAGCTGTTTATTTATTGGAAAATGTAAAATAGTCTCAAAAATAATGAAGTCCTTTTTCAGTTTGTTTTCCAAACTTCAAACTCTGATAAATATTAGAATTTAATAATAATAGGTTATGAAGTTTTTATATGACTGAAAATAATATGAAATAAAAGCCACACCCTACCTCACGATTTACGATTTCTTTTCATTGCACAAAAATTGCACAGACTTATTAGAAACAATAAATTAAGCCCGCATAGTAGACTGATTCAATACGACCAGGTGCACCACAAATTGTTGCTCTCATAGAGAAGCACGCAGGATAGATTAATCTAATATGGTTGTTGCACCAGCCTTAATTTTTAATCAGCCAAAGAAGGATAAGATTTATGGAAGTTGTTAATAGTTACTGCTGTGGACTTGATGTTCACAAAAAGAGTATTACTGCTTGTGCGATTACACCAAAAGGTAAAGAAATAAAAACCTTCGGTACAATGACACATGATCTTTTTCAATTGGTAGACTGGATAAAAAATAAGCGTTGTTCTCAAGTTGCCATGGAAAGTACGGGTGATGTATATTGGAAGCCAATTTACAATCTACTTGAACTAGAATAAATACAACCCATGGTTGTAAACGCAGCACACATCAAGGCTGTACCAGGACGAAAAACCGACGTAAAAGATGCAGAATGGATTGCGAAGTTACTTCGTCATGTTCTTCTGCAACACAGTTTTGTTCCCAATCGCGAACAAAGAGAACTACGCGAGTTAGTTCGATACCGTCGCAGTCTCGTTGAAGAAAGAGCTAGGGAGATTAGTAGAATCCAAAAAGTTCTTGAGGGTGCCAATATTAAACTTTCTTCGGTTGCTTCTGACATTATGGGTGTCTCTAGTCGTGCAATGATTGAAGCGATTATTAACGGGATAAGTGATCCTGAAATTTTATCCAGTTTAGCTAAAACAAGTTTGAGGAAGAAAAAAAGATCAATTAGAACGTGCGTTAGTAGGATCTGTCGGACCTCATCAAAAGATGATGTTAAAAACACAGCTCTCACACATTGATTTTATGGATCACCAGATTGAACTTTTAAGTGTAGAAGTTCAACAACGAATGCAACCTTACGAAGAAGATATTGAATTGCTTGATACTATTCCTGGAATAGGTAGAGGTCATGCCGAACAACTTTTGGCTGAAATAGGAATCGGTATGAAAATGGCAGATCAATTTCCTTGGTAATAGTCTAATCCCATTGCGATAACAATCGAAACTGAGTTTAATTCCTTATAGTTCGAACAGCTTTCTCCAATTAATAAAAAGCAAATAATTAATATACTAAAATTGAGTTTTTTCATTTTCTCCCTCATTAATTTTGCTTAGGTACACCTAAATTTAAGCCGTCTAATGTCTTTTTTAGTTAATTATATGTTTAATTCTTTTGTTATTTTTTCCAAATTAAAAAAGAATATTCAAAAATTCAAATATCTAAATATCATATTGTAAAGATAATTAAACTATGTCAGTATAGAAATGATGATGCTCTAAAAGCAATACTAAAGGAGGGAATAGTTCATGGTCGAACTACCAAATTGTCCAAAATGTAACTCAGACTATACATATCACGATGGTAATCTATTTGTGTGTCCTGAATGTGGGTATGAATGGACACTGGATATTGAAACTGAAATGGATGATAAGAAAGTTGTAAAAGATGCCAATGGAAATATATTAAACGATGGTGATTCAGTTACTGTCATCAAAGATCTTAAAGTAAAAGGAACTTCTCTTGTTGTTAAAATTGGTACAAAAGTAAAAAGTATCCGTCTTGTTGATGGTGATCATGATATAGATTGCAAAATTGAAGGATTTGGAGCAATGAAATTAAAATCTGAATTTGTAAAAAAAATATAGATGTTTTTTATATAACCCATCACCATTGGTAAAGGACCTTTTTTCGAAGAGGTTCTTTTTTTGCTCTTTTTGAGTTTGTACTATGGAAATTGGGAAATAGTTACAATATTTAATTATAAGATTTTGTTTGACGAGAAAGAGATCTGTTATTATGATTATATTAAATATTTGTATATTCAAATAATCAAATATACTAGAAGGTGCGAGAAAGTGAAATGGCGAGGGAGATTTGAAAATTATAATAAAGTATCTTTTAGAAAGGATTTAATTTCAGGAATAGTAGTTGGAATTATTGCAATTCCTTTAGGAATGGCTTTTGCGATTAGTTCAGGAGTAAAACCAGAATACGGTATTTATACAACGATTATTGCAGGAGTATTGATTTCAATTTTCGGAGGATCAAAGTTTCAAATAGGGGGCCCTACAGGGGCATTTATACCTATACTTTTATCAATTGTAATTCATTATGGTTATGAAAACTTACTTATTGCAGGTTTTTTAGCTGGTGTTATTCTCACCTTAATGGGGATCTTTAAATTGGGTTTTCTAATACAGTTTATACCTCGTCCTGTTACCATAGGATTTACAGCAGGGATTGCGGTTATTATCTTTACTGGACAAATTGTTAATTTTTTAGGACTTCAAAATATAAAAAAACATGAGGATTTCATTTCAAATATGAGAGAAATTGGACTGCATATTTCGACAATAAATTCTTATAGTGTAATAACCTCAATCATATGTTTTATTACAGTTATTACAGTTGTTAAACTATTCCCAAAAGTTCCCGGATCATTAATTGGTCTGATTTTTTCTAGTTTAATGGCTTACATCTTTTTTAAAGGGGAAGTTCCAACAATTAAGTCCACATTTGGCGCTATTCCGAGTAGTATTCCAGCATTTCATTTAATAGAGCTGAATTTTGAAAAAATACGTACACTTATTGGACCAGCCTTTGTTATAGCGATGCTTGGTGGGATCGAATCACTATTGTCTGCAGTAGTTGCCGACGGTATGTCAGGTAGCAGACACAATAGTAATAAAGAGTTAATGGGACAAGGGATTGCTAATATGGTTATACCTTTTTTTGGAGGAATTCCAGCTACTGGAGCAATAGCTAGGACTGCTACAAATATAAAGAGTGGAGCTATTTCACCTATCTCGGGAATTATCCATGGTGTTATTGTCCTAATCATTTTATTAATGTTTGCACCATTAGCATCACAAATTCCTTTAGCTAGTATGGCCCCAATTTTAATGCTTGTAGCATGGAACATGAGTGAAAGAAAAGAGTTTATTCATATTTTAAAAACTAAATCCAGTGATTCTATCATTTTATTCTTAACTTTTTTACTGACTATTTTTCTAAATTTAACAACAGCCGTGGAGGTTGGTTTAATCATTGCCGTGATTTTATTTGTTAAAAGAATGTCTGAACTTCTAATCGTTAGAAAGGTATTACCTGACCGTTCCCGACAGAATCAAAAATTGATGACATATATGGTTAATGAAAATCATGATTGTCCTCAAATTAGCATTCTCACAATTGAAGGGTCAATTTTCTTTGGAACTGCTAATCTATTTGAAAAAACAATTTTAAAGTTATCAGATAACAAACCAAAGTTTTTAATTTTAAGATTTGGAAAGGTTCCTTTTATTGATACAACAGGTGAAGCTAAGTTAGCAAGTATCGTCAAATACCTCAGGGACAATGATAGTCTTGTTTTATTAACTGGTCTTCAATCTCAACCAAAAGAATTATTAATTCGTACCAAATTGTATGATGTTATTGGTAAACAAAACTTTTTCGAGCATTCAGGTGAAGCAATTGGCTATGCACTATTAAATATTAATTATAATAAGTGTTTAGGCTGCAAGCACTATGCATTTTTAGAGTGTTCAAGCTTATCCAACTCAAAGCTATTAGATTTAAAAGATCAAAAAAATGGAGTAGTAGATCAAAATAGAACGGACTCTGTTGAGTAATTATCCTAATAAATTTTATAAAAACATTCTGAATAGGTATAATGATAATAAATATTTTGAAATTAGGATATGGATCTTATAGATCGTTTGGAGGAACACAATTGAATTTAGAACTACAACAATTTAAAGCAGATTTTTTTAAAGCACTAGGTCATCCACTACGAATTCGAATTCTTGAAATTCTAAGTGAAGGCGAGAGGAATGTAAATGAAATACAAAATTTAATCGGAAGTGAAGGGTCAGCTGTATCGCAACAACTTTCAATTTTACGAAATAAAAATATTGTATATGGCACGAAGGAAGGAAATAAAGTTACTTACTCCCTCAGGGATCCGATAATTTCTGAGTTATTATTAGTTGCACGCCAAATTTTTAATAATCACTTAGTTGATACGATTAGTATGTTAGATAAATTTAAAGAAGAATAATAACGATGAAAAAATTAGTTATTCATAGAAGGAAAATATTTAATTCTAGATAATATAAAATTATTTTTTTGCATAGGCCCTAATTAGAATAAAATAATCTTCAATGGTCTTTATTAATTGATTTTACTGACAAAAGATAATGTTGGGTTGTTATATAAGGATGTAGGAGAAGAAGTAGAAACGACTGATTATGATAATTTTACTGCAATAATGTGACATGGGAAAGTTAATGCGGTTTTTAGGACAAGGTGGGTACTATGAGTGTTAACTCCTAAAAGATGTTAGATGAATACCATAGTAATGGAGCGTTGACGTATGCATTTGAAATTAAAATATGAAATACAAAAACGAGCAGCAGAGAGCGTAAAAGATATAGTAAAAGAGATGAACGGATTATCGGAAGAAGGTTTTATCGACAAGTTCTATCGAGACCCGTATTTTCGTAAAGGTTTTGACAGATTAGTAGAATTTTATATACAAGCAAAAAGAGATGGGCATAAAGATGAACAAACGTAATTTCAGAATGTAATAAGTGTGTCTGAGAAATATATTACTGGGTCGGAAAACTGGTATCTCACGACAATGGTAACAAGGTTATCTATTTCTTTTAAGATCCATTGATTATCTAATTACTTTTTGTGGTTCGGTTAAATTTTAACAATTATATGTTTGATACAATCTCAATGATAAATAAATTCAAGTGGAGTAGTTTTTAAGTTTTAAAGATTTCAAGTGTTTTTAAGAGCAAAACACTCTCTTTTAGTAAAAAAAGAAAGGATTAAAAGTGATGGATACTTATGAAAAGGAACGTCTCATGACAAGAGAAGAACTGATACATTTTGGACATCAGTATTTAAAGGGCGTTGGTATTTCATCCATATGTAATGTTTGTATTGAAATTGGTGGGTCTTGTTGTAAGTATTGCAATGAATTAGAGGAAGGAAAAGGTTGTAAAAATAGAAATACGAGCTGTACTGCATGGTTATGTGGATATTTAAAGTTGATTCTTTATAAAGCAGGATTACTTGATGAATGGGAACGATTTTGGGATCAAATACCAGGTCAAGCATACAGAATGGATTATACACCAGCAATTGTTTCTATCCAAAAAGAAATAGAAATCCCTAGTATTCAATTATTAAGTGAAGCTTTTGCAAAAGACTTAATTCGTTTGATTGCGAAACATAAAAGTTCAGATAATATTATTGAACTAAACGATAAATTAGATCGATATATCACAAGATTCTCGATATATAAAGATGAAGAAATTTTGGAGAAAGCTAAAAATGAATTAGAAGAATTAATAAGTTGTTTTTACTCTTTCCAGTTTGCTCTTCAATCTAGTAGAAACGTAAAATAAGTCTGTTGACTCTCCTAAAATATCTTATTAATTTTTTTATACGACATATACGAGGTGTAAGAGATTATTCCCTTATTCTAAGCATATGAACAAGATATTTATATTTTTCTCAATTACACATTTGTTTATTTTGTTGCTATTCAGATTCAAATTTTATAATGCACCCTACCTCACAATAAACCATTACATTTTCGATTACACAAAAATTGCACAGACTTAATAAAAACAATAGAAATAAAAGAATAATAATGAATAAAATTTCATCGACCGCTAGATTTACTGGACTCTATTGACCTAAAATATTCAATAATACTGAATGTTTTCGGCACTCTGTATTTGACAGGGTAGGGGTAGCTGGTTCAAGTCCAGTTGGGATCATAAAGATGAGAAGGCTCAAACCTAAGTGTATCTAGGGTTTGGGCTTTTTCTTTGTTTACAATTATTTCCATTGCATATTAATCTGAAAATTTCTCATCAAAGCGATTAGCAGTTTTTTTCTGCATTTCTTCATTTGAATGAGAGTAAATACCAAGTGTTGTTTCAACCCTTGAATGTCCCAATCTTTCACTTGCAATTTTAGGATTTTCGCCCATTCTCATTAATATTGTGGCATGAGTGTGGCGCAAATTATGAAACGGAATAACAGGCAAATTAGCTTTTCGAATTAGCTGTTTAAATTTTCGAATTAAATTTCTTGGCTCTAGATAATTTCCATTCTTTGCACAAACAACTAAATCAAGATCTTTAAAGCTTTTTATATTTGACTTCATTTGATACAGAAAGGATTTATGCTTTTTTAATGAAGTAATTACACTTTCTGGTATAAAGATTTCACGTAGTGAATGATCTGTTTTGAGTTCTTTTACATGAAACCCCCATATTTTTCGATCGTACAAGGCTTTCTTCAAATTAAATTGCACCTTTTACAAGGTTAACATTGCGCCATCTTAGAGCTAAAATTTCACCACTTCGCATTCCAGTAAAAATAGCTAACTGAAATGGGATCAAATAATTTTCTAGTTCACAAAGATTTCTTAATTTTTGAAATCTCTTTTTAAAATTTCAGTGAGCTTAGATTTGACTGTGGTATTGGATAACCCAGATAAAAGGAATGGTGTTAATCAACTTTACTTGAATTTCTTGATGGAAAACGTCGAAAATCATTTAAACGGTTGATTTAATAGGACATAAATAACCCAATTGATTGAATATTTGGAATAGTTAATAATTAAATTGACTTTTGTTTTACAAAATAGGAGGTAGAAAATGAGAAAAAATATTTCTAGAAGCAAGATTGTCAAAAGCTTTTCAGTGTTAGCGTTATCGTCCAGCTTTATTCTTGGCTCTTTAAGTCACGTAACAATCTCATCAAAAGCTGCAACTTATTCGAAAGTAGATGAAATGCTAGCGAATTTATCACCAGCTCAAAGAGCAGCACTTCATCAGCTGTCAACGAGTAATGAGACAGGAATACAAGTAAATCCTGATATTGATTTAGAATCTTCAAACCAAACAGATGTAATAGTAGAATTTAAAAATAAACCCGCAAAAATAGCACATGTTGAATCAAGCTTAAAAGGCCAGTCATTAACAATGAACGAAGCGTCAAATCTAGTTGATCAAGATCATTCAACTTTTGCGAAAGACTTAGGACAAGTATTAACAAATGAAAATAGTAAAAATGTAAATTATAAAGTTAAACGTTCATTTAAATATGCATTTAATGGTGTTTCAATGAGTTTACCAGCAAATCAAATTAAAAAGCTATTAAAATCGAAAGCTGTTAAAACAGTTTGGAGTAATGAAGAAGTACATGCAGAAATCGCTAATACGCAAGAAGAAATGCAAACTGAAGGATCTAGCAATAAATCTGCTCTTTCATTTCTAGGGGTAGATAAACTTCACCAAGAAGGTATTACAGGAAAAGGTATTAAAGTTGGAGTTATTGACACTGGTATCGACTATAATCATCCAGATTTAAAGGATGTATATAAAGGTGGATATGATTTTGTTAATAATGATAACGATCCGATGGAAGCAACATATGAAGATTGGAAAAAATCTGGATGGGCAGAATTTTTCTGGGCAACAGGTGCTCCATATTATACTGAACATGGAACGCATGTAGCAGGAATTATCGCAGGACAAGGAAAAAATGATGGTGACATCAAGATGGAAGGTATCGCTCCTGATGTAGATTTATATGCTTATCGTGTATTAGGACCTTATGGTGGAGGAACAGAAGCTAACGTTTTGGCTGGGATCGATAAAGCTGTAGCAGATGGAATGGACGTTATTAATCTATCCTTAGGTGCAGGAATTAATAATCCTTTATATTCTACAAGTATCGCAATCAATCAAGCTGTCCTTAGCGGAGTTACAGCAGTAATTGCTGCTGGTAACAGCGGAAATGATATGTACACTTTAGGCTCTCCTGGTACGGCAGCTCTTGCACTGACTGTTGGCGCAAGTAATGAACCAAATAATTTACATACATATAAGAGTACACTTCAAACAGGTACTGAAACAATTTCTGCTAACTTACAAGAAATGGCTAAAGGATATACTGATCATCCGGAGCAATTAAATGGTCAAACGTATTCAATCATAGATGTTGGTTATGGCGCATCGGCTGATTATAAAAACAAAGATGTAAAAGGGAAAGTTGTATTAATAAGTCGCGGGAATAATATAGCTTTGAGCGATAAAGTAAAGTTTGCTAAAAAAAATAGCGCAACAGCTGCTCTACTTTTCAATAATAATCCAGATGAAGGGCTAATACCTTCCTACTTAGGTGAAGGTTTAGATTATATTCCAACATTCACATTAACAAATGCCCAAGGGTTAGCATTGAAATCAAAAGTTAATGCGGCAAGTACTTTTACATTTAATGAACTAAATGAAATTCAAACAAAAGCAGATGAATTAGCAGATTTCAGTTCACGTGGACCAGCTCGTGTTACATACGACATTAAGCCTGAAATTACAGCACCAGGTGTTGGGGTATTCTCAACTGTGCCAGCTTATATCATTAATAAAAATACGCCAAACGATTATAAATATGCATATGAACGTCTATCAGGTACGTCTATGGCAACACCTAATGTTGCGGGGATGGCTGCACTTTTACTTCAAGCAAAACCAAACTTACAACCAAGCGATGTCAAGACAATTCTTATGAATACAGCTGATCCTTTAAGTAAGGATTATAGCGTATATGAGGCTGGATCAGGTAGAGTTGACCCTTATAAAGCGGTGCATTCTTCAATTGAAATTAAAGTTCAAAATCAAACTCCAATGATAAAAAATGGAAAAGAAAAAACGATTAAAGATGAAACAGGTGCACTTAGTTTCGGTTCAGTCGATCTAAGTGCAGATGTTAATGAAGAACGTAAAATTGTAGTTAAAAATTCAGGTGATGAACCAAAAACATTTGATGCAGCAGTTAAATTTCAAACAGGTCTAAGAGGAGCTAAAGATGCTGAGAAAAATGGCGTAAAAGTTACGATTGAGCCAACTATTAAACTAGCTGCAAATTCTCAAAAAAATACAAAAGCTTCCATTTTTATACCAAAATCAGCAGAGAAAGGGAATTATGAGGGATATGTTATTTATACAAATGTGAATGATCCAGTGGAAACATATAAGATTCCTTTTGCTGTACATGCTGTTGAGGAAGGAATAGAAGTATTTGAAACGTCATCACCAGGCTTGTCAGTAGACCGAGATCGAGATTTTTATTCAAGCCCGAACACAATTAAAGGAATAAATGTTCAAGTTCAAATGAAATCAAACGTTAGAAATATTGATTTCATTTTGGAAGATGGAAAAACAAACCAGGAAATAGGTTATCTTGGAACAGTAAACGGATTTAGCATAAATGAAGGTGGTCTAGTTAATTTGAGTCTTTTTACTGGTACCTATTTCCCATTCGATAGCTCAACTCCTTCTGGTATAAGTTCAACCCGTGTTGTAGCAGATGCAGGATTTTATAAAATTAAAATGCTTGCAACATCTGACACGGGTAAGCAGTTCACAGAAACTCGTGATTTAGTAATTGATAATAGAAAGCCTAAATATACGATCAATGGACCAGTTGGAGATATCATTGAATATGAAGAAGGACAAAAATCAGTTACAATAACTGGTTCAGTGTTTGACCAGGATATTGAGGATTATAAAGCAGAGGGTATGAATATTGACCAGTCTGCTAACAAGGTTTACGATACAGCACAAGGTGATGTACCGATTGAAATACCTGTAAATAAAGATGGTACATTTAAATACGATGTCCCGGTTGGTACTGGAATAAAAGTTGTTAAATTAGTTGTATTCGATCCTGCAGGTAACGGTAGTGTCACACCTAAGACAATTAAAATTGTGAAAAAGGGTACACCATACATGGTTGCAATCGTAGATAAAGATAATGCGAAACCTAATGATTTAGTTAAAGCGGAAATTGTATTAAAAAACGCTATCAATTTTAAAAAGGGAACTGTAAACTTAAGCGTTGCTTCAGACTACTTAAATATTGAAAACATTGAAATACACCCAGACTCTAGTAAACTAGGAGAAATGAAATTCACAAAAACTTCAGCAAATAGCGTAACACTTGAAGCCGCTGATAGTAATACCCAAACTTTAAACGGAGATATTCCATTAGCTGAGGTTACGTATAGAGTAAAGGATTATAATTTTGAAATAAGGCCTGATAGTTCTCTTATTTTTACATCCGGCTCATATGTAGACCGATCAGGTAAGAGCAATTTTCTTCTCACAAATTTACCATTTGTTGATTTTGTTCCGACTTATTCAAAAATGAAATCTGTTTTATATGCTGAAGGTTTATTAACAAGTAGTGGAGGCTTCGATAGTAAAAGAGATTACAGTAAGGTAGGAGCAGATGTTTCGATTCAAGATTCTAATGGGAATACGTATAATCAAATCTTTACTCAGTTTGGAAAAATTGAAGCTTTACATTTAGCGCTTACCGACAAACCACTCCGAATGACTGTAAAAGTTCCGGGTCACTTTAGTAGTCTTTATGATTTCAAAATTGGCATGCTAAGTGAAACGGGGGAATTGACTGGTCAATTTAAAAAGATCAATCTTCCTGTATTACTTGGTGGAGATGTAAATGGTGACGATGTAATTGATGTAATGGACGCGCTATATATTCAGACATATTGGGGAACAAACAAACGAAATGCAGACATTAATATTGATGGTAAAGTAGATGCAAAAGACCTTGCATTCGTCGAAAAGAACTATTTAATGCAAAATCCTTCAGTACAAAATGCACCTAAAACAAAAAGTAAGTATAAAACGAAAACGCTCGAGATTGTAAAGAGTGAACTAGGTTTGTAAAAAGCACAATCAAAAGACCTTAATAATGAAGAAAAACCTCAAGTGAACTGCACCCCGATAGTTAGACACAGCTAACTATTGAAGGTGCAGTTTTTTTATGGCTAATTTATTTTAAAACAAATAAAATAAGTTGCATGCATAGCGGTATGACTCGGTACGGCTGAGCGTATATTCTATAAATCGCCAGAAAAGTAAAAGAAAAAAAGATGTTAATTTTAGAGCTACTGGAACAATCACTGTAGCTACAAATGCTAGAATCGTTTCTGGAATTATTTTTCTGCTACTTTTTTAATGTTGGATCTTGTGTAAAGTGAATAATGATGTCAGGTGATTTTGTACTTGCTGTGTCGATTGTAGGATCGAAGTATTTGTCTTGTTCTTCGTTCTCTTGACTGTTAAGCGTAAGAATGACTTGAAAATAGCATACTAGTAGAACTTACTTTAAATGGACTTGAGTAACCCTTTTTCAATTTTATTTACACCCCTTAAAATGGTTTTCAAGTAAAATTAAATGAATACCTAGTTTAGATGACAAAAAAATATAAAAATTTTTTTTCACTCTATTTGAAGTTTCTTTTAATTTACTTAATATTATGATTATTTAAGATGTGTAACTATTTGTCTATTGGGTTATTAAAGTCTTAATAAAGTAATGGCTCAGCTTTGATTTTGCAAAAAGAGCCATTATTTATAAAAATAATTGGCAAATATTGAGCAACTTTTTGAAGATTAATTGATAATCTCATAATAAAAAGAAGATCATTGCTTAGAGGGATCTACCCCTCACTGCAGCAGTTTATCGACTTGGAAAGACTGAACTTATAATACGATTAGTGGTACTTTGATGGGGGGCATCATATATATGATTTCACTAACTATGCGAAAAATAATGATATTCTAAATGAATCTGAAACAGTAGCAGGTAATGAACATGCATCAGGATTTGGGGTACAAACCGCAAACAAATAAAAAATAATTTAATGTCCTATTGGAATGATATTTTCCAATAGGTTTTTTTTGCACGTTAAGAAAATATAAATTGGCAGAAGGAAGTTTATTCGAAGTGATGGCCAATTTTAGGAATTAAGTTAGGTCAAACTACGCCTCTGTATTCGCCTTAACGGCCGCAAGTAGGTGTGTTTTATTTATAAATGCATTACTGAATACCAGGCTTGTTTATAACTACTAAGTAAATGTTGTTCAATATTCTTAGGGAATATAGTCGAAAACCGTAATATTTTTTTTGTACTATCGATAATAAAGGATTAAAATAACCCATTTGACTATAGATTGAATTTTCTGAATAATTAAAGTTGAAAAGAAATTAAATGATCGTTAAACAGATCTTAGTCATCATTTAATTTTAGTGGCAACAATTAATTACTAGGAGGAAGAAAATGGGGAAATCGGTACAAAGAAGTAAGATTGTAAAAAGCATGACTGTTTTAGCTTTATCGTCTAGTTTTCTTTTAGCTTCATTTGGTAATGTAAATGTATCAAAAGCTGTTAGCTCTACGAACGTTGAGGACATGCTCGCTAAGTTAACACCAATGCAAAGGGCTGCTTTAAACCAACTATCAACGAATGCAACAACAGGTCTTCAAATTTCTTCTGATATAGATCTAAGTACTATAGAACAAGCAAATGTCATTGTTGAGTTTGTACACAAGCCTGCAAAAGTTGCTCAAATTGAAGCTAGTCTAGATGGGCAGAAATTATCAGAAACTGAGGCTACACAATTAGTTGATCAAGATCATAATACCTTTCAAGAAGATGTGGACCAAATATTAACAGATGAAAATAAATCAAAAGTAAACTATACAATTAATCGTTCATATAAACATACTTTTAACGGTGTTTCGATTAGCCTACCAGCAAACCAAATTAAGAATCTATTAAAATCGAAGGCTGTAAAAAATATATGGAGTGATGAGACGTTTTCAATCGATCAACCTAATCAAAAGGAACAAAGTGAACAATTAAAGGCAGATGAATTTAACATTGCAAACTATTCACCTTATGATGGATTAGATCGTTTACATGCCGAGGGCTATACGGGGAAAGGCATAAAAATAGGAATTCTTGATACTGGAATTGATTATAACCATCCTGATTTAAAAGATGCCTATAAAGGTGGCTATGATTTCGTTGATAATGATAATGATCCGATGGAAGGTACATATGCTGATTGGAAAAAATCAGGAAAACCTGAGCTCTCGGGATCAAATACATATTATACAGAACATGGTACACATGTTGCGGGAATAATCGGTAGTCGAGGTGTTGCTGATACTGAATATAAAACTGTTGGAGCTGCGCCGGAGGCAGATATTTATTCATACAGAGTTCTTGGACCATATGGATCTGGAAAAGGTGCTGACATTATAGCAGCCCTAGATAGGGCAGTAAGTGACGGGATGGATATCATTAATATGTCACTAGGTGCAACAATAAATGATCCGCTTTTTGCGACTTCGGTAGCGGTAAACAATGCTGTTCTAAGTGGCGTTACGACTGTAGTTGCCGCTGGTAATAGTGGAAATGGAATGTATACACTTGGCTCTCCAGGATCATCAGCATTAGCATTAACAGTTGGTGCATCAACTAGTGCAATAGATCTTTTCCAGTTTTCAGGTTTTCAAAATAGTAAAGAATATACTGTTAGAGAATTAGCCAGAAACTATACAGACGATCTAACAGCATTAAAAGGAAAAACGTTTAATCTAGTTGATGTTGGTTTAGGAAAAGGCATTGATTATAACGGAAAAGATGTAAAAGGAAAAATTGCTTTTATTCAAAGAGGTGAAACTTCTTTTATTGATAAAATCAAACTAGCGAAGGCTAAAGGGGCTGTTGCAGTAATAATTTATAATAATGACGTCAACAAAGCTGAAGGGATCATACAAGGGTATGTCGGTGAATCTCTATTAGCCATTCCTACATTTTCTATGTCAAATGAAGAAGGGCTAGCAATATCAAATGCGATTAAACAAGGAAGTTCTGACTTTACTTTTGGTGATTATACGAAATTTAAAACATCTGAGGATGAACTAACTTCATTTAGTTCAAGAGGACCATCTCGCATAAATTATGACATAAAGCCAGAAGTAACGGCGCCAGGTGCAGCAATTCTTTCGACTGTCCCATTTTATGTAAATAATAAAACGGCGGATGGAACGAAACCTGAAGATTATAAAATTGCATATGAGCGACTATCTGGAACATCAATGGCGACTCCATTTGTTGTAGGAGTGTCAGCATTATTACTTCAATCAAATAAAAAACTTCAGCCAGCAGATATAAAATCAATATTGATGAATACGGCAGATCCTTTAAAGAAGGATTATAGTGTATATGAAGTTGGTAGTGGAAGAGTAGATGCATATGAAGCAATCCACTCAAATGTAGAATTAAATGTAGTAGATAGTACGCCAACAATTATTGATGGAAAAGAAAAATCAATTAAAGAGTTAACTGGTGCGATGAGTTTTGGGTCTTTTAGTTTCAAAAACGAAGAAATTGCTTCAAACCGCCAAATTACACTTAACAATAGAAGTGAGGAAGCGAAAACATTCAGTATTGAGGTTAAATATCAAACTGGAATAAGAGGATCTAAAGATGCAAGTATTAATGATGTTACCCTAACTGGTCCTTCATCTGTGACTTTAGATGGAAATAGTCAAAAACCGATTAACTTTCATTTGAAAATACCTTCAACTGCCGAAAAAGGAATTTATGAAGGATATATTATTTTTAAAAATAATGCAGATCCAACTGAACAATATCAAATTCCATTCGGTGTTCACTATGTAAAAGAAGGATTTAATTCAGCGGCTACATACAATAAGATGATGACATCAGATTATACTAATTATTACCCATTACTTGAATTTAACGCAGGTGCAACTTTTAATTTAAGTTCTAGTATGGAAACGATTGATTTCGTTTTACTTGATAGTGAAACAGATGAAGAAATCGGTTATTTAGGACAAATCCCTGCATCGCAATTGGATGAAAATACTGATTATTATGTCACTGGTGTATTTACCGAATACTATAATCCTTTCACTAATGACCCTAAAAACCCAGTATCATCTACAATTGTAAAAGTACCTTATGGTCCAGCACATTATAAGATAAAAATGATCGGTACTAATAGAGATGGTAAAACATTTTCGATGACTGACCATGTAATGGTTGATATTACTGGTCCTACTTTTACAACAGATTTAGAAGAAGGCGTTATCGAGGTTAAACCTGGTACAACTTCTTATCCAATTAAAGGTACAGTTTTTGATAAAACCCAAGATGTTTATCATACGCAAGGTATTTCTATTGATCAATCGGGTAATTTTGTGATGATAAAAAATAATAATACTACCTTTTCAAATGGTTTCAATGTTGATGCAAAAGGAAATTTTGCATATAATATCCCGATTGACCCTTCTGCTAAAAGCGTAAATGTTGAACTTGCAGGATATAATTCAGCTAAGATTGGTACAAGAAACAAATATTTTACATTTATTCCAGAAGGCACTCCACTTGTTTATGGAAGTGTTGATCAAAAAATTGTAAATGCAGGTGAAAATGTAAAGGTGAACCTAACAGCATATAACGTTACTGATGCAAAAAAAATAGCTAGTAGCCTTTCATTTTCAAATAATCAATTAGAAATTGTAGATGTAAAGCTTAATCCAGCAATTGAAAAATTTGGTTCAGCGAAACTCACATCTAATTCAGCTCCATCAGGATTGAATACAAATGTAAATGTAAATATAGAGATGACTAACGGAACAGTGACAGGTGATGTACCATTTGCAGAAGTAACGTTAAAAGTAAAAGATAATACTTATAATTTTTATTCACCTTTTAAATCATCTTCTGCATCTTATATAAATGCATCTAACCAATCAATTGCAATGAATTCAACAATACCACCAATTTGGTTCAAACCAACTTATTCAAAAATTTCAGGAAGTATTGGAATTCCAGTCTCATTGCAAAAAGAAGGTAAGAGTGCGTGGAGGGTAGCTCCATCGCAGATTGGCGCAGATCTATCAGTAAAGGATCAAAACGGAAACATCTACCCAGAAGTTATAAATCAATTTGGCCAAGTATCCGTGGATAAATTACCAAAAACACTCGATGAAATGGTTGTATCACTCGATATTCCTGGCCATTTCACAATATATGAACCTTTCCATGTGGGCTTCCTAGATGACGAAGGCACACTAACTGCTCATTGGAATCCTGAAATCAATTTTAATGCTGCAATTCCTGGAGACGTTAATAAAGATAATGTCATTGATTTGAAGGACGCCTTAGCGATCCAAACTAATTGGGGAACTGACAGTCGCAGTGCAGACATTAATTTTGACAAAATCGTAGACGCAAAAGACTTTGCATTCATCGAAAATAATTACTTAATGCAAAATCCAACGGTGGAAAACGCTCCAAAACCTCTAGAAAAATATAAAACAAAAACACTTGAGGATATTAAGAGAGAGTTAGGGTTGAATTAATTAATCGAATGGAAAAGACGACTGTTATTAAGTCGTCTTTTTTCAAATTTAAAAAATCTTACCGAGTTGTCTGAATATCTTCTGATTCTTTAAAATTCTGCTTGAAGTACTTGAAAAAGTTTTAAGTACTGACTCGGGATAGTGGTTAGAAGTTTTATAGTATTTTAGTAATTCATTGCTTTAAATATTAATCTAAGAAGCGGAGCGTGTCCCAAAAGTACATCTTTTTAGGGGCACCTTTTTTTTGAAAAAACAAGAATATTCTCCCTTTTGATAGACTGAATAAAATGGAGCCTACTATCTTTTCGTCTCTTCATCTAGGTAGCCATTGACCGCTATAACATCCAAAAATGAAGATAGAGACTTGTCTTGAAAATAATAAAGTTGAACTATTTAAGCTTTATTTAATTCTTACTATTTTACTATTTTTATTAGTACTTCAAGTCAGAAATTCATAATTTTTTCCTTTAATTTGTAATTTAATCAACAAATTTGCTCATCAACTTAGTTGGGTTATCCCGATTAAATCATTCTTTTTAGAAGCCTCTCGACCAAATAAGTTAAAATTCCCTTATTTTCTACTTGAGTTTTTGTTTTTTAATTTTTATACATAGGTCTAAAGGTCATATAAATAACCCAATATGATTCTTGCAACAACGCAATTAAAATTAGTATTGTACCAGATTTGGCCAAAGAATGAATAATCTTTTTGGTGCTTTTGAGTTAAATCTATTTCATTTTAATAGATTAAGAAAATGAAAGTTTACTGTAGAGGAGAGTAAAAATGAAAAAGAAAAAAAGTTTTCCTTACAAGGTCCTTGCAACAACAACTTTGGTTACAATGTTATTTACATCAACAGGATATGCTGAAGGAACAGAGGAAAATCAGATCCCAGCTCCAAGTATTGAAGAAATTGTAAAACAAGGTCAGCAAATTTTTGTTGATGAGCAAAAACAAACTGCTGAAGATGCGGTAGATGAGTTTGGCTATAAAGATTTAAAAGAGAAGGGAATAGTAAAACCTTATAAACCAGATGAAAAAGTACGTGTAATCGTTGAAGTTGAGAAGCCTTCAACAGCCTCGGAAGAGTCTAATCAAAGTAAAAGAGCACATTTTAAA
Organism: Bacillus sp. AFS053548; assembly: GCF_002575105.1. Lineage (NCBI taxonomy): Bacteria > Bacillati > Bacillota > Bacilli > Caryophanales > Bacillaceae > Bacillus > Bacillus sp. AFS053548. The sequence goes on from NZ_NUHI01000001.1 coordinate 109,898, forward strand.
CAAAAACAAGATGAAGCGATTGAACACATTTCTAAGAAATCAGATGTGAAAGTTAAACAGCGTTTTTATGAAGGATTTAATGGTTTTAGTGTAGAAACTGAATTTCGTAACTTAGAGGAAATTCAATCGACTCCAGGTGTAACAAATGTACATATCGCAAGAAAATTTCAGCCTTCTATGGGAGCAAGCAAAGAATTAGTACAAGCTCAAAAAGTATGGCAGGATTATGGCTATCAAGGAGAAGGATTACTTGTTGCTATAGTCGACACGGGAATAGACTATACTCATAAAGATATGACGTTGACGGAAAAAGGAAAAGCAAAGGAAAAGTATTCGAAAGAAAGTATTCAAAAAAAATTCGCGGAAACTGGTGTGGGCGAAGTATGGTATAGCGACAAGGTACCAACAGGATATGACTGGGCGGATCATGATACAGATGTCATTCCACACAGTGCAGGGAATTCACACGGTATGCATGTTGCAGGTACAGTAGGAGCGAATGGTGACGAAGCGAATGACGGAGTAAAAGGTATTGCACCAGGGGTACAGTTGTTGGCAGAAAAAGTATTCTCTGATAATGCAAATGGAGCATATGAAGATGATATTATTGCTGGTATCGAGCACGCGGTGACAATGGGAGCAGATGTCATTAACATGAGTTTAGGAACTGACGCAGGTTTTGTAAGTGAAGAAGATGATCCAATTCAAAAGGCGATTCGTGAAGCAACCGAACAAGGTACGCTTGTAGTTGTAGCGGGAGGAAACTCTGCTTATAGCACAAAAAATAATCTAATACCGTCTTCCGTAAAACCGTATGCTGAAAATCCAGATATTGGAACAGTTGGTGAACCAGGAGTAAGCCCATATGCATTATCTGTTGCTTCCTATGAAAATACGAGTATACACATGGCATCTCTTAAATCTGAAGATGGTTTACAGTTACCATACCAAGACCAAACACAGTTTGATATGAGGCTTTCTAGTGTATTATCGCCACTTGAATCTTACGAGATGGTATATGTTGGAGAAGGTAAAACAGCTGATTTTAAAGATAAAGATGTGACAAATAAAATTGTCGTTGCAAAACCAAATGTAAAATATGGTACATATACTTATATTCAAACCGAAGCGAAAAAGAAGAATGCAAAGGCAGTAATCCTTGTACCTGCGAATGAAGATGTTGACTATCCATTCGTATATTTTAGTCCTTACTTTACACCTGCTGCAACGACTAGCAGAGCAGTTGGAGCTACTTTGATTTCTCAGTTAACGAGCGGTCATATTGTAAAAATGAAACCGTCAACTGGAATCTATGTTGAAAATCCAAATAAGAATACGATGTCATATTTCTCATCTTATGGTACACCACATACATTAGACTTTAAGCCTGAGATTTCTGCACCAGGTGGTAAAATTTATTCGACTGTTCCAGGAAATCAATATGAGGTAATGAGCGGAACATCTATGGCAAGTCCTCATGTTGCAGGAGGTTCAGCATTAATACTGCAATCACTATATGAAAAAGGTTTAACTCATTCAGAAGAAACAGCTTTAAAAGCAAAAATTGCATTAATGAATACTGCAAAGTTAGTTCTTGATCCTTCTACGAATAATGAAGTACCGTATTCCCCACGTGTACAAGGTTCGGGCTTAATGCAAATTGAAAATGCGATTAAAACACCAGTACTTGTGACAAGAGAAAAAACTTCGCTTGAGCAAGCAGGAGCAGTTGCGTTAAAAGAGATTAAATCTGATAACGTACACTTCAAATTAAATGCAGAAGCGCTTCAAAATCTGAATATAAAAGATTTAGAATATCAAGTATATGTTGACGTTTTAACGGACGGAAAAGAAACAAAAGATTTTGACCTAGATAATGATGGAACATTGGATTCAAAAGAATATTTAACATTAAAAAGTGAGCGTGTACAAGGTGCTATCGCATCTGTGAATGGAGAAACAGTATCGTCTACAGAAGGAAAAACATTAAAAATTAAACCAGGACAAGAAAAAAATCTAGATATTCAAATTCAACTTCCGTCAAGCTTAAAGAAAGGTACATTTGTTGAGGGGTATGTCCGTTTAGTTCCATCTGGTAAAAACAGTGAATCAGCAGTTCCTTTAACGGTTCCTTACATGGGTTATTATGGTGAATGGGATCAACCACAAAATATTGATCCTGCAGCATATGAAAAAGATGCGTTCTTAGGATATACGACACTTTGGAATGACGAACCACTTTCTGAAAACACATTCCCATTAGGATATGATCCAAAAACAGCAACATTTAATAAGGATCGAATTGCTATTTCTCCTAATGCTGGATTAAATACAGTGTTCCCAACATTTACTGTATTACGTAATTTAGAAAAGACTGAAATGTACGTGGAGAATGAAAATGGAGAAATGATTAAATACTTAGGTGACTTTAGTGAATATACTGGAAAGCCATGGAAGTTCCGTAAAAATATTATGTCTTACCGCGACTATATGAATGGTGGTTATGTATGGGATGAAACAGACGAAAACGGAAAAGTTGTTAAGGATGGCATATATAACTATGTAATTAAATCAACATTAGATTATAAGGATGCGAAACCACAAACCGTGAAACTTCCTTTCCATGTTGATTCAGTTGCTCCTGTTGTATCCGATATTCAAGTAAAGCCTAAAGATGGTCAATATGAAATTTCATTCAAAGCCACAGACAATGAAAAAGGAAGTGGCTATTACGGTGCGATTGTATGGTATAACGGCAAATATAAGCCTTTACAACCAGGTCAAACATCTGTACTTATAAAAGAAGAGCCTAAGAGTGTTGTTGTATTAGGTTCCGACTATGCTTTAAACCACAGTTACACAGTTTGGGGAGACTCTTCTTATATTAATGAAGGAATGCTTGTTAGCTATTTCAGTGTATACCCAAATAAAAATGTTAATGCAAGTACTCCTGCTCAAATCAGTGGTTATGCGAATAACAAAGTGAATTGGAAAATTAATGTTAAGGATGTAAATGGCAATGTTGTTGATTCTTTTAAAGTTGATGGTCAAGTTGAAATTCACTTAAAATGGGCTCCGGAGTCTAGCATTCCAAGTGGTACTTATACAATATCAGCAGATGTAGAAAATAATGGTGGCTTTAAAGTAACTACAAAACCACAGACAGTTACCGTTTTACAAAAATAATGTATCAAAAATAAAAATGCAGGAAAGAATGTTTCCTGCATTTTTATTTTGTCATCTATTTTTATTTACACGGTAAAATTGAAGTATGAAAATAAAACTAATTAGTAGACTATTTAGAATTAATAGGTGAGGAAATATTATTTATCTCAATTTTGTTTACTACTCTAATGATCGTTATATTCGCAGTCCAAGGATTTGGATTAGAATTTTTAAAGTATTTTAGTCATTCATTGCTTTAAGAATTAATTTTAAGAGAGGCATTTTTCCTGATTTGGAAAAATGTTTTTTTATGATTCGGAATTATTTAGAAGTCCTCTGACTATTCCTTCTTAATATAAGATTATCTTATTATAATTTTAAACTAATTAATTTTATTAGAAAAGATTGTTCTTGTATAATAAAACCAATAAATATTGATGTTAGAAAATTGGAAAAATATTTGAAAAAACGAATCCTATCTTTTGGAATACTACATTTACGTCATAACTCAAACGATAGAAAAAACAATAATTTATTGCAACTTAAAAGAAATGTAATGACATAAACAAAAATTACTAAACTGAACTATTTCTAATAATGTCGGTTCATTAAGGAGGCTAAAATGTTAGTAGGAGAAATTTTTAAATTTTATCGTGAGAAAAATGGAATCAGCCAATCAAACCTAAGCAAAGAGATTTGCTGTAAAACATATATTAGTAGATTCGAAGGTGGAAAAGTGAGTATATCACCTGAAATTTTATCCAAATTAACAGAACGGTTAGGGATTGATCTAAACAAAGAAATGAAAGCATTACATCATATTGAACAGCGGTTAAAAGATTGGGATCTTGCCATTATTATGCAAAATTCCATTCAAATTGAGGAGATAAAATTAGAATTAGAAAATATACCGTTTATCAAAGCTTCTAAATATGCAGTGTATTATCACTTATTAACCGCAAGATATTATCTTCATAAAAAGATGTTACATGAAACTAAATCTTTAATCGAATATGCGGATAAAAATTTTCGTACGATTTCTGATTTTGAAAAAAATCTTCTTCTACACATTAAAGGAATGTATTGTATTAGTACATATCGGACTACTACGAGTGAAGATTTTCGAGCTGCCGCTAGAATTTTAAAACAAATTAATATAGAAGAATACAAAAATGAGGAATATTACTATCACTTAGCACTTGGCTATCATTATGCAAGGGGAAAAGTACTAGCTTATACATATGCTCAAAAAGCAAACGATTATTTCATTAAAACGCGTAATTATTTACAAGCGATAAATGCTCAAACTTTAATGTTAATGCAATTTGAAAGTGAAAATGATATCGATTTTATGGAATTAATTGAAAGCTATATGAATTTAATTCATAATTGCGAAAGTTTAGGCGCTAATGAAAAAAAACTTATTCTATTAAATAATTTAGGGGTAGAATACTTTAAAAGAAAAGAATTTGTACAAGCTGCACGTTATTTTGAGAAATCATTACACATGAGAGATCATTCAATCTATTATTTACGACGCTTCTACAATTATATTGAATCATGCTCAGAAGGAAAGTTATTGAATAAAGAAAATCTTTTAGAAGAAATAAGAAAAGGAATTGCTTTAGCTAAGACACATAATAGTCCGATTCACCTCACATTATTTAACCTCTTACTTCTGAATTGTAAAAAAAATCGAAGTGAGTATTTTGACTATTTGGCAAAAGTAGCTATTCCGCAGTTTGCTTCAACAAATAATGTTTTTTATTATGAACAGTATGGGAAAAAGTTATATAAATACTATATGGAATTAGGTCAATATAATGAAGCGATCGAATTGATTCAGTTCTTTAAGGATATTGGTAATCAACGTGATATTCCCATTGAAGCTAATCAAGTAAAAGCGGAAATGACGTGGATTTAATAAAAGAAATTTTAGGAGGAGCTTTAAATACTGGCTTCTCTTTTTTGCGTATTAGAAAGTATAAATTGGCAGCGGAGAAAAAACCTCGGCGTGGTTTCCAACTTTAGAAATTAAGTATAAGTGCAACTAGGCCTCCCTCTCTTTATTATGGTAATCATTGTAACTAATTTATAACTAGATTAGTTGATTTCTACTTTAGGTTACTAGTTATTAAGTGAGAAGGATGTTGAGACTTATATAAAGAACACAACTCTAGATTCTTAACTAGCCTGGAGCCCCTAAAGTAAGAAAGTGAAAAAATTATAAGGGAGTGTTATTACAAAACCTTCGAAGAGCACAAGTAAAAATAAGACCTTATTATTAAAAATCTATAATTTTTAATTTTACCAGAATATTCTAATTATTTATAATGAAATCAATAAATAGGGAAGGGGATGGAGTTAAGTCGGAAGTTGGAAATCATGCATTCTATTAAAATTAATATTTACAGGGAGACTTTAGAAATGGAGAAAAAGAGTAAGGTTTTAAAAAGTTTTACTGTATTAGCGTTAACATCAAGTTTTATATTAGGTTCACTTGGCCACATATCTCACAATACAAAAGCAGCTAGTCCAAGGAATGTAGACGAAATTCTAGCAAATTTAACATCGAAACAAAGAGCGGCACTTAATCAACTTTCAACAAATGAAGAGACAGGTCTTAAAATTTCTTCAGATATTAACTTAGCCTCGTCAAATCAAACCTCGGTCATTGTTGAATTTAACAATAAACCTGCTAAAATTGCTCAAATTGAAGCAAGTGTAGAGGGGCAATCATTATCTAAAACTGAAGCATCTAAACTTGTAGATCAGGACCATGAATCATTTTTAAATGACGTAGACAAAGTATTAACTAATGAAAATAATAAAAAAGTAAATTATAAGATTAATCGTTCTTATAAACATGCTTTTAATGGTGTCTCGCTTAGCCTACCAGCAAATCAAATTAAGAATCTATTAAAATCCAAAGTAGTTAAAACAGTTTGGAGTAACGAAACATTTTCGATTGACCCTCCTGCAAAAGAAGAAAATAATGAACAGTTAAAAACTGATGAAGCAAATGTTGCGAATTATGCACCTTATGATGGTTTAGACCGTTTACATGCAGAAGGGTATACAGGTAAAGGAATTAAAGTCGGCATTCTTGATACAGGAATAGATTACAACCACCCAGATTTAAAGGAGGCATACAAAGGTGGATATGACTTTGTTGGTAATGACAATGATCCGATGGAAACGACGTATGCCGATTGGGTGAATGCTGGAAAACCGGGAACAGCGGCGAACTTTTACACTGAGCATGGTACACATGTTGCTGGGATTATTGGTGGTCGTGGTGTAGCAAACAGTGAGTATAAAACAGTTGGTGCAGCACCTGGAGCAGACTTATATGCCTATAGAGTACTTGGACCTGGTGGTAGTGGTACAAGTGAAAATATTATCGCCGCGATCGATCGAGCAGTTCAAGATGGTATGGATGTCATCAATATGTCTTTAGGAGCATCAATTAATGATCCACTTTATGCAACTTCGATTGCTGTAAACAATGCTGTACTAAGCGGAGTAACGTCTGTCGTAGCAGCAGGTAATAGTGGGGATCAATTGTATACATTAGGATCACCTGGAGCTGCCGCATTAGCTTTAACAGTCGGCGCATCATCAATCGCACTTGATATTTACCAATATGCAGGTGTGCAAGATGGCAAAAATTATACGGTAAGACAATTAGCAAGAAATTATGATGATGATTTAACGACATTAAAAGGAAAGAGGTATCAACTTGTTGATGTTGGATTAGCAAATCCAGCTGACTTTAGTGGAAAAGATTTAAACGGTAAGATTGCGTTCATTAAGCGTGGATCGATTGCATTAATAGACAAAATCAAAAATGCAAAGGCAAAAGGTGCTGTTGGTGTATTAATTTATAACGATGAAACAAACAAAGCTGAAGGACCAATTCAAGCATTCTTAGGTGAATCAGTCGATGCGATTCCTGCATTCTCCGTCTCAAACGATGATGGTAATGCAATCGCAGCTGCAATTAAAGTTGGTAAAACAGATTTTACATACGGAGATTTCACAAAATTAAAAACTGCTTCTGATGAATTAGCTCAATTCAGTTCGAGAGGTCCATCTCGAGTGAACTATGATATTAAACCAGAAGTAACTGCACCTGGTGTATCAATCCTTTCGACGGTACCATTCTATGTAAACGATAAAACAGTTGATGGATCAAAACCAGAAGATTACAAATATGCGTATGAGCGCTTATCTGGTACTTCAATGGCTACACCTTATGTAGCAGGGGTCTCAGCTCTATTACTTCAATCAAATAGAGATTTAAATTCGGAAGATGTTAAATCAATTTTAATGAATACAGCAGATCCTTTGGCAAAAGATTATAGTGTTTTTGAAGTGGGAAGCGGTCGAGTAGATGCTTATGAGGCTATTCACTCAAATGTAGAGTTAGAGGTAGTGGACAAGACCCCTACCATTATGAATGGAAAACAAAAATCAATTAAAGAGTTAACTGGTGGAATGAGTTTTGGTTCATTTGGATTTGACAATCAAGATATCGCTGATTCACGTACAGTCACATTAAAGAATCGCAGTGAAAAAGCAAAAACATTTAATGTAGATGTGAAATTCCAAACTGGATTAAGAGGATCGAAGGATGCAGCTCAAAGCAATGTAACTTTATCAGGTCCTTCAACAGTTAAATTAAATGGAATTAGCCAAAAGTCAATTAAATTTAACTTAAATATTCCAAAAACAGCTGAAAAAGGCACGTATGAAGGATATATTACTTTCACGAATACTCAAGATTCATCTGAAACATACCAAATTCCATTTGGTGGACGTGTTATAAACGAAGGGATCGATACATTTAAAATTGAAAATCCAATGTTTTCAGACGAAGGCGCTTGGCCACAAACTAGTTATCCAGATCTTGACTTTTCGATGAATCTAAAATCGCATATGAAGACTTTAGATGTCGTATTACAAGATCCAAATACAGGTGAAGATTTAGGACTTGTGGGATTTTTTAATACCCTCCTTCTAAATGAAAATGAAACATATTATGTTGGTGCAGCTTTTAATACTTATTATTATCCATTTACAAGTGATTCAAAAAATCCAATTAGCAGTGATCCTGTCAAAATAAATACGGGTCATTATAAATTAAGACTTGTTGGTTCAAATGAAAAAGGTAAAACATTCTCGGCGGCTTCTGATTTCTTATATGAAGTTGGAACTCCTACAATAACTTCAAGCTTTGATTCGTTAGATCAAAAGGTTATTGAATATAATGAAAGTCAGTTAGATTCTAAGGGAGAATTTTTATATGATTTTAATATTAATGTAAAAGATCCTGAAGTTGAGGAAGCAAATCGATATGGTATTAATGTTGATCAATCAAGCAATTCAGTTGTTTCTTTTTACAATTGGGGAAGACCAACATTACCATCATATACAGATAAAAATGGAAATTATGACGAACATCAAATATTAGTTAGAAGTCAGATTCAACCTTTAACAGTTCAATTTTATGGATTAGACGCAGCGAGAAACGCTACTGCTGATGCTTCTGCAATGTTAAAAGTAGCATTTGTTAAAAATACTTATCCTTACTATTATTTAAAAGCAAATAAAAAAACTGTAACTACGGGAGAATCGGTTAATTATAGTGTTCGTTCGAATAATATTAAAAACTTAAAAACAACAAAAATTACATTGCCAGTCGATACCAATTTAGCTGCAATTGAAAATGTTGTTGTAAATGATGCAGTTAAACAATATGGTGATGCACAAGTATCTGTGACAACTACTCCTTATTGGGATAGTGTATTAAGTTATACATTTACATTTACGTATTCAGGTACAAAACCTTTACCAGAAGATTTGAAGTTATTTAATTTCGATATAAAAACACTTGATAAATATACGCGTTCAACTCCATTCTTATGGCATGTAATGGATGCTACAACATTTGATCAATCAAATGTTGAGACAGATAATGTCTATTCTTATATGGAAGGTTATACGACTAAATCGAAATTTTCAGTACTAGAGGGTTCATTACAATTAGAAGGAACGAAAAATCCGACTACTGGTGAACAGAATTATTCAATTGATCAAAGTAAAATCGGTGCAAAAGTAACGGTTACTTCTTATGATGTAAAAACTGTTGTTGAAGCTCCTATAATATCTAAAGCTGGTAGTTATATTGCTGAAGGACTTAAAGGAGATAAAAAAGCCTATACATTAAAAGTAGATGTACCAGGTCACTTTACAATGCAAAAACAATTAGTTTTATCGAATGAAGTTCGTGGTGAAACACTTGGAAAAAGATTAAGATACTTACTTGAAACAGCATCAGCTGGTGATGTAAATAAAGATCATGTGATTGATATTTTAGATGCAATAGCTGTACAAACATATTGGGGTACAAATAAAGCATCTGCAGATTTTAACTTTGATAAAGTCGTCGATAAGAAGGATATGGATTACATCATTAAAAATTATGGTTTGAAAAATCCGACAGTAGCAAATGCACCAAAAGCAAAAACTTCTTATAAAGGTATTACGTTAGACACTGTATTAAGTCAGTTAGGTTTAGAATAATAAAAATCAATTGGAAAGGAGAAGTCGTATAGTGGCTTCTCTTTTTTGATATGTCTGTTTCAGCAAAATAGGTGAAAATCTATTAATAAGTTAAACTAATTTTCGACTTAGGATGTTCACTTTCTGTTGGCAGACATTGAGCACTATATAATAAGCGAAATTCATTACTAATTTTTAGAATACTTTTCACAAAACATTTTATCAGAAAAACATCAGTGCTGATGTGAAAATTATATTTATAAAATATTTGAGACACAAAAAATACTTCAAAAGTGTTATTTCAATTCGATAGAATGCATTTTACAAAAATAAGATTTAGTTATTAAAGTTTGATAATTTTTAATTTTACCAGAAAATTCTGATTACGTATAATGAAATCATTAATTAGGGAAGGGGATAGAAATTAGTCGAAAATTGATAGATTATGTGCTCGTTTTTAAGGTTGTTTGAGGGGGGAATCGAACAATTTCTATCAAAATAAACAGTATATTTATAGGGAGATTAGTGAAATGAGAAAAAAGAGTAAAGTTTTAAAAAGTTTTACTGTTTTAGCATTAACATCAAGTTTTATATTAGGTTCACTTGGACATGTAACTCAAAACACAAAAGCAGCTAGTCCAAGGAATGTAGAAGATGTTCTGGCAAATTTAACTTCTGAACAAAGAGCGGCCCTAAATCAGCTTTCAACAAACGAAGAGACTGGTCTTCAAATTTCAAAAGACACAGACTTAAACTCTTCAGATCAAACTAGTGTCATAGTTGAGTTTAGTAATAAACCAGCAAAAATTGCTCGAATTGAGGCAAGTTTAGAAGGAAAAACATTATCTGAAACCGAGGCTAATAAGCTAATTGATCAGGATCATGAAACGTTCTCAAATGATGTAGAGAAAGTAATATCGGGTGATAATAATAAAAATATAAATTATAAGATTAATCGTTCATATAAACATGCATTTAATGGTGTCTCAATGAGTCTACCGGCAAATCAAATTAAGAATCTATTAAAATCAAAAGCCGTTAAAACAGTTTGGAGTAACGAAAAATTTTCGATAGATCCTCCAGAAGTAGATAATGATCAGCTAAAAACTGATGAAGCTAAAGTAGCAAATTATACTCCATATGACGGTTTAGATCGTTTACATGCTGAAGGGTATACGGGTAAAGGGATTAAAGTAGGAATTCTTGATACCGGAATGGATTATAACCACCCAGATTTAAAGGATGCTTACAAAGGTGGATATGATTTTGTAAATAACGATAATGATCCGATGGAAACTACATATGCGGATTGGGTGAAGGCAGGAAAACCGGGATCTCAAAATGGAGCGGACTATTATACTGAACATGGAACACATGTTGCTGGTATTATTGGTGGGCGTGGTGTATCAAATAGTGAGTATAAAACAGTCGGTGCGGCACCTGAAGCAGACCTATATGCTTACCGAGTACTTGGCCCAGGTGGTGGCGGGACAAGTGATGCGATTATTGCTGGGATTGATCGAGCAGTACAAGATGGTATGAATGTCATTAACATGTCGCTAGGAGCAACAATAAATGATCCACTTTTTGCAACTTCAATTGCAGTTAACAATGCAGTATTAAGTGGAGTGACTACTGTTGTAGCTGCAGGTAATAGTGGCGATAAAATGTTTACTCTTGGATCGCCAGGAGCGGCTGCATTAGCATTAACAGTTGGAGCATCTTCAGTTGCAATTGATATTTATCAATATACGGGCGTAAATAATGGTAAAAGTTACAATATAAGACAATTGACGAAAAACTATAAGGATGACCTAACTACATTAAAAGACAAAACTGTACAACTTGTCGATGTAGGACTTGGAGATCCAAGTGGCTATCAAAATAAGGATGTAAAAGGAAAATTTGTGTTCATGAAACGAGGAGTTTATACATTAGACTCTAAAGTTTCATATGCTAAAGCACAAGGTGCTGCGGGTGTTATTATGGCTAACGATGAAACAAACAAGGCAGAGGGAGCAATTCAGACATTCCTTGGTGAATCAATGAATGCGATTCCTTCATTCTCAGTTTCATTTGATGAGGGTTCAGTAATTTCTGCAGCATTAAGAGATGGTAAATCAGATTTCACATTTGGTGATTTCAAGAAAATTCAAACAGCATCTGATGATTTAGCTACGTTCAGTTCGAGAGGGCCGAGCCGTGTTAACTACGATATTAAACCGGAAGTAACAGCACCAGGTGTTTCAATTCTTTCAACGGTTCCGTTTTACGTAAATGATCAAACGGTAGATGGAACACATACAGAAGATTATAAATATGCATACGCACGCTTATCAGGTACATCAATGGCTACTCCATATGTCGCAGGTGTATCAGCATTATTACTTCAATCGAATAAAGATCTTAAGCCAGAAGATGTAAAGTCGATATTAATGAATACAGCAGATCCACTATCCAAAAATTATAGTGTATATGAGGTAGGAAGTGGACGAGTAGACGCTTATGAAGCAATTCATTCAAACGTTGAGTTAGAAGTAAATGATAAAACACCTATGTTTGTGAATGGAAAACAAAAATTAATTACAGAATTAACAGGTGCAATGAGCTTTGGATCTTATGGATTTAATGGTGAAGATATTTCTGACTCAAAAAATGTTACATTAAAAAATCGTAGTGAGAAAGCAAAAACATTTAATGTAAATGTTAAATTCCAAACGGGATTAAGAGGATCAAAAGATGCAGCATCAAATGGCGTAACGCTAGAGGGACCAACTTCAGTTAAATTAAATGGAATTAGTCAAAAATCGATTAAGTTTAACTTAAACATTCCTAAAACTGCCGAAAAAGGAACATATGAGGGATATATTATTTTCACGAATTCCTCAGATCCGACTGAAACTTACCAAATTCCATTTGGTGGACGTGTTGTAAACGAAGGTATTGATAAATTTAATATCGAAAATCCAATGTATGGCACAGACACAGCATGGCCAGCAAATGCATATCCATTTATGGATATTACATTTACACTAAAATCACATATGAAGACGTTAGATCTAGTACTACAAGATCCAACTACAGGCGAAGATCTTGGATTAGTAGGAACATTTAATGCAATTGCAGTAAATGAAAATCAAGAGTATTATACTCCTGCATTCAATACAATTTACTATCCATTTACAGGGGATTCGAAAAATCCAATTAGTAGTCAACCAGTATTTGTAAAAACGGGTCACTATAAATTGAAACTAGTTGGTACAAATGAACAAGGGAAAACATTCTCAGCATCGTCTGATTTCATTTATGAACTAGGAGCACCAACAATGACTTCAAGTTTTGATTCGTTGGATCAAAAAGTAATTGAAGTTAAAGATAGTCAATTTGATTCGAATGGAGAATTCCTATATGACTTTAACATAAACTTGCATGATCCAGAAACTGAAGAAGCAACTCGCTTAGGATTACCTGTCGATCAATCAAACAATTCAGTTGTTTCATTTTATAATGACGGATTTCCTACAAATCCAATCCAAACAGATAAAAATGGAAATTACACTGATAAAATTTTAGTGAGAAAACAAGCAGAGCCATTAAAAGTTCAGTTCTATGGTTTTGATGCTGCAAGAAACTTTAATGGTAATGCATCTAATATGTTAAGAGTCGTTTTTGTAGATCAAAATTTACCATATTTCTATGTAAAAGCAAATAAACAAACCGTTACAACAGGTGACAGTGTAAACTATACCGTTCGTTCGAATAATGTAAAAAATTTAAAAACAACTAAAATTACAATGATAAAAGATACTTACGCTTCAGTTGAGAATGTAGTTGTAAATGATGCAGTTAAAAAGTATGGTGATGCACAGGTTAGTGTAGAAAGTACACCAACGAAGTATATTTTTACATTTAATTATTTAGGTGATAAAGCATTACCAGAAGATTTACCGTTATTTAATTTTGACCTAAAAACTGCTAACAAATGGACAACAGATAGTATTAACTGGTTTGGTATGAGTGCAACAACAATTGATCAATCAAATGTTGTGACGAACAATGTTTATGCTTATATGGAAAGTTATAAGGTAAAAACAATGTATTCAAGGTTAGAGGGAGCATTACGAGTAGAAGCAGCAGTTGATCCAATTAAAGGAATAAATTATGCAATTGATCAAAGTAAAATTGGTGCAAAAGTAACTGTTACTTCTGCTGACGGAAAGACTGTTGTTGAGTCTCCAATTACAGATCGATTTGGTAACTATTTAATTGATGGACTTAAAGCAGATAAAAATCCTTATGCACTAAAAGTTGATGTACCAGGTTACTTTACGATGAACCAAAAATTTGAATTGTACTCTGATGTTCGTGGTGAAATCGTTGGAAAACGAATTAGATACAACTTACCAATCGCTGCAGCTGGAGATACAAATAAAGATAATGTTATCGATATTTTAGATGCTTTAGCTGTACAAACATATTGGGGTACAAATAAAGCTTCAGCTGACTTTAACTTTGATAAAGTCGTGGATGCAAAAGACATGAACTATATTATTGAAAACTACGGTTTACAAAATCCAACTGTAGAAAATGCACCTAAAGCGAAAACTTCTTATAAAGGTGCAACATTAGATACAGTATTAAGTCAGTTAGGATTAAAATAAAGATTTAATATTAGTGTTTGTAATTAAAGAGAAGGGAAGCTGAAATTTTCGGCTTCTCTTTTTTTTTACATTAAGAAAGTATAAATTGGCAGCGTAGAAGAAAACAGAGGCGTAGTTGCCAATTTTAGGAATTAAGTATAAGTGCAACTACGCCTCTGTCTTCACCTAAAGGCTCGCCAATCGGCGAGTTTTCTTTAGATTAAGAGAGTTTAAATTAGTAGTGTAGCAGATTACATCAAAGTGTTGCCAATTTTAGGAAATGAGTAAATGCACTTCTGGTTTAATCTAAAAGCTCGCCAGTCTTTGAGCCTTCTTTATTTACTGTTTAATTATAATTTGCTGATAAATCTTGGGTTTTTCTTAACAAAGATACATAAAAGGTAGGATCTGAAAGTGGTTTAGTATACTTTATGAATTTAGGAAAAATTAGATTCTCTTATTAATCTTGAATTATTTTTAATTTTACCAGAAAATTCAGATTACGTATAATTAAGTCAATAAATAGGGAAGGGGAAAGAATTTAGTCGAAATTTGGTAGTGTATTTGTTCGAATCTATTAATTAAAGAAAAGTTAATAATAGATTTTTAACAATTTCTATCAGTACAGATCAAAAAACATGCAGGAGGACTGGAAAATGGGGAAGAAGTTTACAAACAAAAAAATTGTAAAAAATGCTACTGCTATTACATTAGGTGTAGGTTTAATTTCTAGTAGTTTTCATGCTTCATATTTTAATTCATCGTCAAAGGTAAAGGCTGCAACATTTGATACGAATGCAGAGTCGATTTTAGCTAATTTAACACCTGCTCAAAGAGATGCCTTAACACAGCTTTCGAAGGATGATCAATCTGGATTATTCTTAAATCCAGATGTTAATATAGATAGTTCAGAAGATGTTTCTGTAATTGTACAATTCAATCAAAAGCCACATAAAGTAGCGGTACTTGAAGCAGCCTTAAAAGGTAATAGCTTATCTGATAGTGAGGCTAAAAGTTTAGAAGATGCCGATCATGAAACATTTGACAAAGACTTGCAAAAGCTATCAAGCGATGATGGTAAGTCATATAAGATTAGTAGGAAATATAAAAATGCTTTCAATGGAGTCGCATTAAAGCTTCCTGCAAATAAAGTTAAATCTCTTCTAAATTCAAAAGCAGTTAAAGCGATTTATGGCAATGAAACTGTTAAGGAAGATCTTCCAGTAGAAAAGGCAGAGGATTCAACTAAAACACAAGGACAAGGAATGGCAGATGAGCGTTCATATCTACAAATCGATAAATTACATCAAGAAGGCTATACAGGTAAAGGAGTAAAGGTCGCTGTACTGGACACTGGAGTAGATTACAATCATCCGGACATAAAAGGTGCTTTTAAAGGCGGATATGATTTCATTAGTAATGATAGTGATCCGATGGAAACGACTTATGATGATTGGGTAAAAGCTGGAAAGCCGGGAGGAACCTCTGGTGCAGCAAATTATGTAACTGAACACGGAACACATGTATCCGGAACGATTGTAGGACAAGGGAAAAATGCTAGTGAATTTGCAACTACTGGAGTCGCTCCAGATGCTGACCTTTATGTATATCGTGTACTTGGACCTGGGGGTAGTGGAACGACGGATGGCATTCTAGCTGGAATTGATCGAGCGGTAGCAGACGGTATGGACATTATGAGTCTTTCTTTAGGTGCTAATTATAATGATCCAATGTACCCTACTAGTATCGCAATAAACAATGCTGTCTTAAATGGAGTAACAGCAGTTGTTGCAGCTGGAAATGCAGGTAATAAAATGTATACTGTAGGATCACCTGGTACAGCAGCTCTAGCATTAACAGTAGGTGCTAGCAGTGTACCAATTACGACACTTGGAGGCAAAGGGTCGATCGACAATGTAACTGCATCATTACTTTTGATGGCAAAAGGCGCTGGAGATGATATTTCAAAATTAAAAGGCGTTACGAATTCGGTTGTAGATGTAAATCTAGGTGAAGCATATTCTGGTAAGGATGTAAAAGGTAAAATTGTTCTAATGAGTCGTGGAACTTATACATTAGATTCTAAAATCTCGGTCGCTAAGTCACAAGGCGCTGCAGCAGTTCTTATGTATAATGACAATCCAACTGAAGGACAAATTCCAACCTTCTTAGGAGATGGTGTGAATTTTATCCCAACGTTCTCGTTATCTAACGCAGATGGACTTGCTTTGAAGAAAAAGCTACAATCAGGATCTGTTAACTTTACATTTACTGATATAGGTGAAGCGAAAACTCAGGGAGATACATTAGCAGACTTTAGCTCTCGCGGTCCTTCACGTGTAAACTATGATATTAAGCCTGAAATTACGGCACCGGGTGTGAGTGTATTATCAACTGTCCCAGGCTTTATTAATAGCCCAAATGATCCGACTGATTATAAAAATGCGTATCAAAGAATGTCTGGTACATCGATGGCAACACCATTTACAACAGGAGTCGCAGCTTTACTGAAACAAGCGCAACCTGATTTACAACCAGAAGATATAAAAGCAATTTTAATGAATACTGCTGATTCATTAAGTAAGCCATATAGCGTATTTGAGCAAGGTGCTGGAAGAATTGATCCTTATAATGCAATTCATTCAACGATCGAAATTAAAGTTAAAGAAAAAACATCGACTATTATCAATGGAAAAGAAAAACAAATTAATGAAGATACAGGTGCATTGAGCTTTGGAAATGTAGCGTTTGATGGTTCAGATTATTCAGATACACGTTCTGTTACGTTAATGAACAGAGGAGAAAAATCGAAAACTTTTGATGTAAAAGTCAATTTCCAATCAAATCTGCGCGGTTCAAAAGATGCACAAGCAAATGGAGTAACTGTTCAAACAGATTCAACAGTTACACTAAAAGGGATTAGCCAAAAGAAAACAACTATTACCTTGAATATTCCGAAAACAGCAGAAAAAGGGATTTACGAAGGCTATGTAGTGTATACAAACAAAGACAATCCTTCAGAAACTTACCGAGTTCCATTTGGTGTACACTACGTTGAGCAAGGGTTTAATTACTTTAAACTTTATAAAAAATCAGTGCCTGAATCACTAATTCAAAGCAGTCAAAAATGGAATCGAACAGATGCTGCTAACTTTAGCTTAAGTTCACATATGAAAACAATTGACGTAGTTATATCGGATGCAAAAACTGGTAAAGATCTTGGTATTGCTAATTCGTATGATGGAGTAGCATATGATGAAGGTGTTGATAATGTACTTGGTTTCGTTTACTGGGGATATTACCACCCATTTACAAATGATCCGAATAATCCAATCGGTATGAGAGATGACCAACTTGTCTTACCAAAAGCGGGGCAATATGTATTAAAATTGGTTGGTACAGATGATGACGGAAAACAATATACAATCAGTCAAGATTTATTTGTAGATGGTACAAAACCAAAATGGGATGTTCATGTAGAAGGTGAAGTACCTGGAAAACAAATCGTTGAATATAAAGATGGACAAACTACAGTTGGTGTAACAGGGCATATTACAGATGATAATGTTGCGGTAAAACAAGCTGCTGGAATTAGTGCTGATCAGACACAAAATCAATTTTTAGCTTATTATAATAGTTACCTGCCAACTGGAAATTTAACACTTGACAAAGACGGTAATACATCTGATGAAATTGCAATGTCACCGGATTTACAAGTATTACCTGTAAAATTTGAAGGAATGGATGAAGCGACAAATGGTAATCTCCAAAGTCAATATTTTTTCGTAAATGAGCATACGCCTTATGTATATGGTCAGATAAATGCTCCTACAACATACAATAAGGTATTGGCAAAGCCAGGGGACACATTTACAATGACGTTAACAGCAAATAATGTAAATAAATTAAAGAAAGCGAACTATAAATTCTCAGATACATCAGGTACAAAAATTACAAATATTTCATTGAATCCTGAAGCTAGGAACCTTGGAGCGACACTAGACGTAAAACAAACTACTTCAGGAAGCACGATCTCATCTGATGTTACTGTTAATTTTAATGGAACTACTGGTGTTGATGGTGATATACCAATGGTAGATTTAACACTTCAAGTGCCTAAACCGCTTCTGCCAAGAGATAATATATCATTTAGCCAATATGATTCATCTAGCCCAGTTACATCAACATTTACAAATGTAGATAATGTAACTTCTAGTCCTTTTACAAGCGTGACATCAATTAGGATCTTAAAAAACGACCAAACAGAATTTGTAGGATATATACATGCAGAAGGATTTAAAAATGCTTCCGGTAATTTGGATTCTACAAAAGATTACTCAAAGAGTTCGCCAACTTTAACAGTAATTGATAGTAATGGAAAAGTAGTAAAAACAAATATCGTCGCAAAAAATGGATCGTTTGATATTACAGGAATGGATCCATCAAAAGATGATTATACGTTAATCCAAGATATTCCAGGTCATTTTACAACGTATTACTCAAAAATTAATGCTCATTATGATCTAGATGATAAATTATATGGTGTATGGTATAGAGTAGGTATAGAAAGCACTCCGTATGCAACTGCTGGAGATGTAAACAAAGACGATGTAATCGATGTGAACGACGCATTAGCAATCCAAACATATTGGGGCACAAATAAACGAAGTGCTGATATTAACTTCGACGGTACGGTTGATGCGAAAGACTTGGCATTTGTTGAAAAGAATTACTTAATGCAAAACCCTTGGATTCCAGCTCCTCCAAAACCAGTTAAAAAGTATAAAGGAAGTACTTTAGAATCAGTTAAGAGTCAATTAGGAGTACAATAAAAGTAAGCCTGTTCTCTACATTTGAGAACAGGCTTTTTCTAACATATAATACCATAACATTAACTAGATATATTCATTTCAAATTATGTTAAAATATTAATAATGTAATATGAAGGAGAAGAAAATGAGTATCAACAGTACGAATATTTACAGCATGAATATACAAAAATTAGAGTATCTAGTTGAAGTTGCAAAAACCGGTTCCTTCTCGATTGCTTCACAAAATCTATTTGTAAGTCAGTCTGCTATTAGTCAATCGATTGTAAGTATCGAAAAGAAATTAGGGATAAAATTATTCGAACGAACAAGAGGAGGAAATAATGCGATTCCAACAATTGATGGAAAACAAATTATACCTTTAGCGAATGAAATCGTTCTAAAATATCAAGAATTAATCCAGAATGTACAATTAATTAATGATAATATGACCGGTAATTTAAAAATATCTACAGTACCGGGTTTTATTACACAACTTTTAAATCCAATTTCAGCTATAAAGGAAGAACATCCGAATATCACAATTGATGTCTTTCTTAAACCAGGCCAAGAAATTATTGAAGATGTACTAGAGGGCCGTAGTGATATAGGGATTGTACCATTTATTAAACATTTACTAGAAAGTAATGAATCTCTAATTTATCAAAATTTATTCACAGCTAATATGAAGTTATTAGTCAGTAAAAAGTCTCCTTTAGCAAAAAAATCATTTGTTACTCCACAAGAAATCGTTAAAGAAACTCTTCTTGTATATAACGGTGTATATATGCAATGGTTTAAAAATAATTTCTATAAAAAGTTTGGACAAATGAAGGAATTATTTACATCCACAAATGTTGATACAATTTTTAAGGCGATTAGTGATAACTTAGGTGTCTCATTTGTTCCGTACATTTCTGAAAATTACAACATTAACGAAGAGATTAAGGTTTTAGATATTGAAGGTTACGAGGATCTACAAATTCAATATGTGTGGTTAATGTCTAGTAAGAAAAGATATTCAAAATTGATAGACGACTATATAACGAAATTAAAAGATGAGTTAAATGTAAAAGATGAGTTAAATGTAAAAGATATGTAAAAAAGTGGATGACCATTCATCCACTTTTTTATTTTAGTCGATCAATTAAAGACACCCTGCCTCCTTAAAACCATTAATTATTTATTGCACAAAAATTCCACAGACTTTTTAGAAACAATGGTTGCACAAACAACTAAATCAAGATCTTTAAAGCTTTTTATATTTGACTTCATTTGATACAGAAAGGATTTATGCTTTTTTAATGAAGTAAT